>NZ_JBFLUG010000028.1:0-72723 GCF_041008525.1 Parafrankia sp. FMc2
CCGGCGCTCAGCACCACCGGCGGTAACCCCGACCTCGACACGACACATCCTCACGGCAGCGAGAAAGAAGACCATCCTCACCGATCCACCGCATATCTGTCGAATATTAGAGGCGACGGTCTACTAGGCTTGAGCCGTGAAGATTCGCATCGGAGTCGGTTTCGCCTCGGTGCCCGGGAGGGTGTTCGCAGAACGGGTCGACGCGCTCGAGAAGCTGGGTGTGGACTCGTTGTGGCTGTCCGAACAGCTCTCGACCGAGGCTGTCGACCCGCTCGCCGGAATGGCCTTCGCGCTCGGCCGCACGAGCACCCTCAAGGTGGGCACGAGTGTCGCGGTGCTCCCCGGCCGCAACCCCGTCCTGCTCGCCAAGCACCTCGCGACCCTGGCCGCGGTGGCTCCGCGGCGCGTGCTCCCCGTGTTCGGCCTCGCGCCGGCGCGAAGCGGCGACCGGGGAGCCTTCCCGGTGCCCGCCGGGAAGCGGGGGGCGGTGTTCGACGAGGCACTCCTGCTGCTGCGCCGACTGCTCGCCGAGGACTCCGTGACCTTCCACGGCGAGTTCTTCGACCTCACCGACATCGGGATCGGGAACCGCCCGGCCCGCCCGCTCGACGTCTGGCTCGGCGGCGCCGCGCCGGCCGCCCTCCGCCGCATCGGCCGGTTCGGCGACGGCTGGCTGGCCAGCCTCGTCGACCCCGTCCAGGCCGCCGCCGGCATCACCGCGATCAACGAGGCTGCCGCGTCCGCCGGCCGGGAGATCGACTCCGATCACTTCGGGCTGAGCCTGCGGATCGCCTTCGGTGAGCTGCCCCCGGCGACGATCGCGGCACTGCGGGCCCGGCAGCCGGACACCGACCCGGCGGATCTCGTCCCGCTCGGCTGGGCGGCGGCCCGCGACCTCATCGCCCGCTACACGGCTGCCGGTGTCAGCAAGTTCGTCGTGTATCCGGCCATCGGAGAGGCGGAATGGCCGGAGTTCCTGGACGGCTTCGTCCGCGAGCTGATGCCGCTGCAGACCTGAGCGCGCGGTGGTCGGGACCAGTCAGGAGCAGCCCGGGGCAGGCAGCGCGGGGTGGGGTCAACCAGGGTCAGCCAGGGTCAGGTGTCGGCCAGGGTCAGGTGATGGTGGAGCCGCCGTCGACGACGAGGGTCTGGCCGGTGACGTAGCCGCCCGCGTCCGAGGCGAGGAAGATCAGTGACGCCGTGAGCTCTTCGACGTTCCCGAACCGTCCCGCCAGGATCCTCTCCCTCCGGGACGCGAGGTAGGAGGGCTGGTACTGGTCGGTCATCTCGGTCTCGAAGAAGCCCGGCGCCAGCGCGTTCACCCGGATGCCGCGCCGGCCCGTCCACTGCTGGGCGAGGTCGCGGGTCAGCCCGAGCAGCCCGGCCTTGCTCGCCGAATAGGCGGCCTGCGGCAGCCCGCCGGTCTTGATGCCGAGCACGCTCGAGATGTTGATGATGCTGCTGCCCGGCTGCATGACCCGTGCGGCCGCCTGCGCCATCCAGTAGCAGCCGTTGAGGTTGACGTCGATGACGGACCGGAACTGCTCCGGGGACTCCTTGACCGCCGGGTACGCCCAGCCGACCCCGGCGTTGTTGACCAGGATGTCGACGCGCCCGAAGGCGGTCATGGCCTCGTCCACCAGTCGTTGGCAGGCCTGCGGGTCGGCGACGTCGGTGCCGACGCTGATGGCGCGGCGGCCCTCCTTCTCGACCAGTGCCGCCGTGGCGGCCAGGCGATCCGTGCGCCGCGCGCCCAGCGCGAGGTCCGCGCCGGCCTCGGCCAGCCCCCGCGCGAAGCCGACACCGAGGCCGGACGACGCACCGGTGAGGACGGCGACCTTGCCGTCCAGGCGGAATCTGTCCAGCACCGACATGTCAGCTCCTCGTCTCCGGGCAGTCCTCGGCGGTCCCGCCCGACGTGACCGGACGGTGTGCGGGTGGCTACGTTCCGCCGCGGGCCGGTAGTTGGCCCGATGTTCCCGGAGCCCATGATTGTCGGCCCTGATGGGCCTGGCCGCGACAGATCCGCGTACGCGCCAGCGGATCTGGGCAGAACCAGGAGACGGAAACCAGGCCGCATGGTGCGAGTGGGCCGGCCGGAGGGGTGGGCGGAGACGAGGGCGAAGGACGGGGGTCTCGGCGCACGTAGCAGATGACCCCGTCAAAAATCGGTCCGCCACGGCACTTCCCCTTTGAGGCGACACACATCACAATCGGGGCCATCCTTCCTGGCCGGATTCGGCCGGGATGGCGCGGGCGGAGGAGGAGCCGTGGAGCAGGCGGAGGGGCGTCGACTCGCCACGCGGACGACGTCGGGCAGTCATGTGATCGTGGGCCTACGCGCCGGAGACGCCGGAGATCTCGCCGACGTCCTGCTGGCGGCGGAGCTCGCGGCGCGGATGGGTTCGCGACTGGTCGTCGTGGCTGTACGTGACCGTTGGTCGCGGTGGGCGAGATGGTCCACCGGGATGTACGGCGCGTTCGGGATGGAGGGGGTCGCCTACGCGTCCCGCAGTGCCGAGCAGGAGGTCGACGACGAGTTCCAGCAGCGGGTCGCGGACGTCGTGAGCCTGGTGGACGTCGAGTGGACCCTGGAATGGGTCAGCGGATCCTGCGAGCGGGCCGCCCTGCGCTACGCCCGCCGCAACCCGACCGCGCTGATCATGTTCCGCCCGCCGTCGGCCCGGTAGCACCGGCGCCCTCCCGCCAGGACCCACCGGGCCCGACGGCCCTGCGGGCCCTGGCGGGAGGGTTCAGCGACCGCCGGTGACGTCCAGGATGGCGCCCGTCGTGTACGAGGCGGCCGGCGAGCACAGCCACGCGACCGCCTCGGCAACCTCCTCGGCGCTGCCGGGGCGGCCCACCGGGATGCTGCTCGCCATGCGCGCGGGGCGGTCCGCGTCGCCGGTCGTCGCGTGGATGTCCGTGGCGATGATGCCCGGGCGCACCGCGTTCACCCGCACCGCCTCGCCCGCGATCTCACGGGCCAGGCCCAGGGTGAAGGTGTCGACGGCCCCCTTGCTCGCCGCGTAGTCGACGTACAGCCCCGGGCTGCCGAGCCTGGCCGCCGCGGACGAGATGTTGACAATCGATCCGCCTGCCCCGCCGTGCCGGGTGGACATCCGGCGCACAGCCTCACCGGCGCACAGGATCGACGCGATCGCGTTGACGGTGAACATGCGGCTGAGCCGGTCGGCCGTGATCTCGTCCACCCGGGCCTGCCGGTCCGTGACACCCGCGTTGTTGATCAGCACGGTGAGTGGTCCCAGTCGGTCCGCCGTGGCGAACACCCCCGGGATGGACGCTGGATCGGCAAGGTCCGCACCGACGGCGACGGCCGGGGTCGGTTCACCCGTGATGCCGTGCTCGGCGCGGAACTGGCGGGCCGCCGTGTCACAGTCCCGGGCGACCGCCGCGGCGGCCTCCTGCTCGGCCCGGTAGGTGAGGCAGATCGTCCACCCGGCCCGTGCGAGCAGCCGGGCGCACGCCGCGCCGATGCCGCGGCTTCCACCGGTGACCACGGCGACGCCTCGGCCCGTTCCTGCCGCCGCTGGTTGTACGTGCGCCATTCCGGCCCTCCGATCAGGTTCCGCTGCGCCCACAGCGGCCGAACCGGCGGCCTTTCCGGCCTTTCCGGCCACTCCGGCCTCTTCGGCCCCTCCGGTTCGGGCTGGCTCGGTCGCCCGATGGGCACCATCCTCCCCGACCGGCTGCTCCGGACCCCGCCGGACCGGCCGGGGCGCCGGATGAATCAGGCGGCGGAGCGCAGGTGCAGCCGGCGGCGCCGCGGGCCTTTTCCACCGCCGGACCGGTTCCGTCCTCGACCCGAGCCGTCCCGCTGCGCCTCCGCGGGTACGGCACGCGGGGCAGGAACGGACAGCGAGGCCGGTACAGGCATCGGGACGGGCACGGAGACGGGGATCGAGCTGGGCGCGGCCATCGAGGCGGGCGCGGGCAGCTCGGCGGGCGCGGGCAGCGTGGCGAGACGGAAGGCCTGCACCTCGCCCACGCGGCCCTTCACCGGCTGCGGCCGCAGCGGGACCACCGCGTCGCTCGGCACCGCCGTCGCGGTCGCCGCGCTGAGGATCGTCTCGCCCGCCTCGGCCATCGTCTGCAGCCGCGCGGCGAGGTTCATGGTGTCCCCGACCAGGGTGTACTCCTGACGGGCGTCACAGCCCAGCAGGGCCGCGGCGACCTCCCCGGTGGACACCCCGACACCCAGTCCGAACGGCGCCAGCCCCCGTGCGATCCACTGCTCGTTCAGGCTGTTCTGCCGGCGGTGGATGGCGTCGGCGGCCCGCACCGCGCGCTCGCGGTGGTCGGTGCTCGGGTTCGGTGCGCCGAAGACGGCGATGACCGCGTCGCCGGCGTACTGCAGGACGGTGCCGCCCTCGGCGAGGATCGCCGCGTTCATCTCGCGCCGGTGCTCGTCCAGCTGGTGGGCCAGCACCATCGGATCGGTCCGCTGCGCGATGCCCGAGTAGCCGCGGACGTCCGACATGAGCACGGTGACGACGAGCCGCTCGGCCCGGCCGGCCGCCGTGGCGTCGTCGCGCAGCTTCTCCGCCAGGCCGCTCGGCAGCAGGCGGGCGAGCGCGGCGTCCTGCTCCTCGCGCCTCATCAGGGCCTCGTGCAGCATGCGCAGCCGGCGCAGCGCTCCGGCCTGGCCCGAGCTCGCATCCTGGGCGAGTCGGAGCAGCAGCGTGTCGATCGCCGCGTTCACGGCGGCGGGCGTGTCGCCGTGTCGGGCCGCGATGTCGGCGACGGGCCTCCCGTGGGCGACGTCGCGCAGCAGCTCCTCCTGGTCCGGGGTCAGCGTTCCGGATTCCCGGACGGGCGTCATCACGGCGGCGACGATGGCGGGGTCCAGCAGCGAACCCCCGGCGGCGACCTCACGGATGGCCCGCGCGAGCAGGTCCGGGTCGGCGACCCGTTCCTTGAGGAGATAGGCGTAACCTGACACGCCGTCACGGAGGAGTTCGATCGCGTAGTCGGGCTCGTCGTACTGGGAGAGGAGCACGATGCCCGTCGCCGGGCTCGCCGCGCGGATGCGCTGTGCTGCCCGGACCCCTTCGTCGGTGAAGTCGGGCGGCATGCGGATGTCGGTCAGGACGACGTCCGGGCGCAGCCGGCCCGCGGAGCGGACCAGATCGTCGTGGTCGGCAGCCACCCCGACGACCGAGATGCCGGCGACCTGGGACAGCAGTGCCCGGACGCCCTCCCGCACGATGAGGTTGTCGTCGGCGAGCAGCACGGTGATGTGTGCCGTCCGTGCCCCGCTCGATGCGTCGTCGGTGAGTGTGCCGCCCGTTGGTCCGTCGCCCGCCGTGCCGTTGCGCGCCATGGCACCATTCAGCCGGTTCACCACCCTCGGTGCCAGCAGGCCAGGGCCACCGCGGCAGGGGGTGCTGGCACCACCTCCGCGGGGCGGACTGCCTCCCCGCAGACGCCCGCGGCCTGCACGGACACCCCGATCGGCGGTGCCCGGACGGTTGCCCCTCGGGCCGCCACCGTCCTGTCTGGAAGGCGACAGCCGATGCGGCCTCGGCACTCGGACCGGCCGTGCCACCGAGGCCGGGGTGCGGCCCGGGCCACCGGCGGCGGCGGTGCCGACTGTGCTGGTGGCGCTGGTGGCGCTGGTGGTACCGCGGCGTGGCGTGGGCGTCGGCCGCGCGCGGTGGCCCCCGGCGGTGGGCCGGACCGTGTCGCGGCCGTGCGCCGGGGGCGGTGGCTCCAGGGTCGATCGGGGGGCTGGCACTACTGCATCTGATCGTTGCTCGGGCGAGACTCGGCTCAGGCGACCACTATGACGGTCCGGAGGTTTCCGATCGGGACGGCAGCGAGACGCGGAACTGTCGGACCCTTCGGTAACACTCTGGTTGTCGCTTCTGTGGCAGCGTGGTTTGTTCCGTTTGGCGGTGCCCGGAGTGACGCCGTGTTCGGGGTGAGCCGTGGACGGAGGAGGGAAACATGGCCGGTGCTTCTTCGGTCGCGCCGCCGCGGCGGTGGTGCCTGTTCGGGGCGCAGGCGCTGCCGGGGCTCGTCCCGGTCGCTCTGCCGCCGGGCCGGGCCGTCTCGTCGGGGCCCTCGCCGGTCGCTCCCGTCGTTCCGGCCGCGGTGGTTCCGTCCCCTGCCCCGCCCGCTGATCAGGCCTCGGTCGAGCCGGTGGAACCGATCATGGTCGGGCCGGCTGCCGCCGGGGTGCCCGTCGCCGGGCCGGTCGCCGCTGGCGTGGAGCTCGGGCAGTGGGCCGGCCGGGCACGGCTGCGCCTGGTGCTCGTCGACCCCCGGATAGGCCTGATCCTCTACACGGTGGGGCAGGTCGCGCTGTTGGCGATGCTGTATGTCGGCTACGGGCTCAGCCGGCACCTGGCCACCGGGCGGGAGCCCGAGGCGCTCGGCAACGCGCTGGACGTCTGGCACCTCGAGCGGTTCCTCCACCTGCCGGACGAGGCGGTGCTGCAGGGAGCCGTGCTCGCCCACGAATGGATCCCGCGCGGGGCGAACTGGTACTACGTGGGCATCCACTTTCCCGCGGCGATCCTGCTCCTGGTGTGGGTGTTCGCGCGGCACCGCGAGCACTGGCGCCGGGTCCGCAACGTGATCATCCTGGCTACCGGGGTCGGGCTGCTGATCCATCTGCTGTTCCCGCTGGCGCCGCCGCGCTTCCTGCCCGAGATGGTTCCCTCACTGCGGCTGGTCGACACCGGTGCGATCCTGGGGCCGTCCCCGTACAGCGACGCGACGGACGGCGTGGCCAACCAGTACGCGGCGATGCCGAGCCTGCACGTCGGCTGGGCGGTGCTCGAAGCCTGGGCGGTGGTGACGATCCTGCGGCACCGGGCACGCTGGCTCGCGCTGATCCAGCCGCTGGCCACCATGGCCGTCGTGGTCGTCACGGCGAACCACTACTGGCTGGACGGCATCGTGGGCGCTCTGCTCGTCGCGGGCGCGGTGATCCTGGTCGGCCGGCGCGGTGGTCCGGGTACGGAGGCTCCCACCGTGGTGAGTCGCGGCTTCCGTGCCCCCGCGGCGCAACGGTCTGCGGGCCGGCTCGTTCCGTCGCCCGCGGACGGTTCGCGCGACCCCCGGGGCGTGGTGGAACCGTGCTCCGGGGGAGCGCCACCGGCATAGTCGGGCGGCCTGCCGGCGAGGATCAGCGCGTTCGCGGCAAAGGCCTGCCCGCCAGGCCGTACGAGGTCGAGGGTCCGCGGGTACCCGGGCTACCATGTGTCATTGTGTGACACATCGTTCACCGTCTGGGGGTTGTCGTTGGCGGGATATGCCGACGTCCCGCCTGGCAGTCTGCTCGACGCCGCGCCGGACGCGATTGTCGGGGTCCGTCCCGACGGCCGGATCGCGCTGGTGAACGTGCAGGCCGAGCGCCTGTTCGGGTACCGGCGGGACGAGCTCGTCGGCCAGTCCGTCGAGATCCTCGTCCCGGAGGTGTACCGGGCCGCCCACCCGGCCAGGCGGGCGGCTTACCTGACTGACCCGCGGCCGCGGCCGATGGGCGCCGGTATGGAGCTCGCCGCGTTGCGCCGCGACGGGACCCAGTTCCCCGCCGAGATCTCCCTGTCGGCAGTCGACACAGCCGAGGGGACGTTCGTCACGGCAGCGATCCGGGACGTCACCAGCCGCAAACGTGCCGAGGCGATGTTCCGGGGCCTGCTGGAGGCGGCGCCGGACGCGATTGTCGGGGTCCGTCCCGACGGCCGGATCGCGCTGGTGAACGCGCAGGCCGAGCGCCTGTTCGGGTACGACCGCGACGAGCTGATCGGCAACTCGGTGGAGATCCTCGTCCCGGAGGGGACCCGCTCCCTGCATCCGCGGCACCGTGACCGTTACTTCGAGGATCCGCGGCCACGGCCGATGGGCGCCGGCATGCAGCTGGCTGCCCGGCGTCGCGACGGTTCGGAGTTCCCGGCCGAGATCTCCCTGTCCGCCCTGGAGACCGAGGACGGGCTGCTCGTCTCCGCGGCCATCCGGGACGTCACCGACCGGCTGGAGGCCCAGGCCGAGCGGGAGCGGCTGCGAGCACAGGCCGAGCGGGAGCGGCTGGAGGTGCAGCTCCACCAGTCGCAGCGGCTGGAGAGCCTCGGCCAGCTCGCGGGCGGCGTCGCCCACGACTTCAACAACCTGCTCGCCGTCATCATCAACTACACGGCGTTCGTCGGCGAGGTCGTCGGTGACGCCGCCAAGCTACAGGGCGGCCGTTGGGAGTCCGCCCGCCGCGACATCGAGCAGGTCCAGCGGGCCGCCGACCGGGCCGCGCAGCTGACCCACCAGCTGCTCGCCTTCGGGCGCCGGGAGGTGGTGCAGCCCCGCCCGCTCGACCTCAACGAGATCGTGCACGACATGGAGCAGCTCCTGCGCCGCACCCTCGGCGAGCATGTCGAGCTGCACACCTACGCCGACCCCGAGCTGTGGCCGGCGCTGGCCGACGTCGGGCAGATCGAGCAGGTGCTGGTCAACCTCGCGGTCAACGCCCGGGACGCGATGACCGGCGGCGGCACGCTGACCATCGACACGTCCAACGTGCGGGTCGACCAGGACACGGCCGCGCTGAAGCCAGGGCTGCGCCCGGGGCGCTACGTGCATCTGCGGGTCAGCGACAGCGGCACCGGGATGTACCCGGAGGTGATGGCGCGGGCTTTCGAGCCGTTCTTCACGACGAAGGCGAAGGGCGAGGGCTCCGGGCTCGGGCTGGCGACCGTCTACGGCATCATCACGCAGGCCGGTGGGCACGTGGAGATCATCTCGACGGTGAATGTCGGCACCACGGTGAGCGCCTTGCTGCCGGCCATCGAGGGCGAGGTGCCGCTGGCCGAGGAGCTTCCGGCCAGCGGGGAACTGTTCGGCCGCGAAACGATCATGGTTGTCGAGGACGAGCCCGCGATGCGGGAGCTCACCCGGCGCATCCTCGCGCGCAACGGTTATCAGGTGGTCATCGCCCGCAGCGGGCCCGAGGCGATCTCGTTGGCCTCGACCACCAGAGACGAGATCCACCTGCTGCTGACCGATGTCGTCATGCCCCAGGTACTCGGTCGGGAGGTCGCGGAGCGGATCAGCCGGCGGCGCCCGCAGCTGCGGGTGCTCTACATGTCCGGCTACGCCTACCCCATCCTCGCGCAGAACGGAACGCTCGAGCCCGGGCTGGCCCTGCTCACCAAGCCCTTCTCCGAGCGGGTGCTGCTGTCGAAGGTGCGGGAGGTCCTCGACGCATCCCCGACGGTCAGGCCCACGACGGTCAGGCCCGCCTACGGCAAGCCGGCGGCAGGCGGGCACGTGGGGCCGACGGACAGCGGCTGAGCTGGTCCGCGGTCCGGGCCTGGCCCCCGCTCCCGTCCCGTGACTCGCTGGCTATCGGGGCCGAGCACTGCGGCGGGGCAGCCGCACCATGGCCGACCACGCGCCTGTCGCGGAGTCGGCCCGAAGCTGCGCGCCGAGCAGCTCGGCCACCGGCCGCAACCGCTCCAGCCAGCTCGCCGCGCTGACCCTCGGGACGATGTCCTCTGGCGTGCCCTCGTCCGCTGCGGCGTCGCTGGCCGGGCCGGGGCCGGGGCCCGGGCCGTCCGCCCCGCCGGGTGCCGGTGTTGCGCTGGTGGAGCTCGCCCTGGCCGTGAGATCAGGGGCGTAGGGCTGGGTCGCGGCCGCCGCATACGCAACGCGCAGCGCCAGGTCGATGCCTTCCGGGCTGGACCGGATCGCCACCAGGGCACGCGCGGCCTGGTGGATGGGGTCGCTTTCCTGGAGCAGGAGCTGGACGGTGGCGAGCAGCACGGCGACCTCCCCGAGGACGGGTGGGGAGGAGTCGATGTCCAGGCTGATGTACAGCCGCTCCACGAGCACGCCTTCCACCCGCTGGGTCAGGCCCAGCTCCAGCATCTGCCGGGGGGTGTTGCCCGGCCGGAACGGTGGTGGCGGCCGGTGGAGGGTGGCGGTGGTGTCACGCAGCCGGGTCTCGATCTGCGCGATCCGCTCCGCCGTGTCCTCGGGCAGGCCGCGGCGCAGACTCGCGAGGGACAGCAGGATCCCGGTGATGTCCTGCATCGGCCCGTCATGGAGCGCGTCGGTCAGCGCCCGGTTCTCGCGTTCCTGTAGTGCGATCATGAGGAAGAGCAGGCGCTCGGCGGCGGCCTGCTGCGGCCCGGCCGTTCCGGGCCGGCTCACCCGGCCCGCCCGGGGCGCACACCGTCCCGCGGGCCGTTCTCGGTGGGACGGCGCCCGGCCAGGCCGTTCACCGCATCGAGCAGATCGTCCGCCCGGAACGGCTTGAGGAGAACGGCCACGTCGTCAGGCCTGGGATCCGCGACGGCGCCGGTGAGAACCAGGCAGCGTCGGGACACCAGCGGGTCCTGCGCACGCAGCTGCTCGAACAGCTCGGTGCCGCGTTCCGGACCGAGACGGGTGTCGATGATGACGACGTCGAACTCCAGCGGCCGCAGCGCGAGGGCCCCGGAGATGTCGCCGGCCGTGGCGACCGACCACCCGCCGTCGGAGAGCACCCGGGCGGCCAGCACCCTGATCATCTCCTGGTCGTCGACCACCAGAGCCCGTGGACGGGCAGGCGCAGGTGCCTCACCACTGCATGGGTTCCGCACACGCCACCTCGGTCGCCTTCAACCAGGTCATCACCATCGCCTGCCGGCCGGACGGCGACACGATACGGCACAGCCCCGCCACTGGATGGCGCAGCTGTGCAACCGCGTATCGCGATGTGCCAGCATTGGTCACCATACGTGCTCGGCGCCGGTGCGCGGCGACCGTGTGTCGGAATCCGTCGCCGGTTGCTGGCGCGCGGCGGCGGGCGGCGGGGCCGGCGTCGGGGCTGGGCCGGCCGCGGGCCAGGCCTGGTCCGGGGCTCGCGGTGGCGGCGCAGGTGGGCCGGTCGTCGGTCGTCCGCCGCCGCTGGCCCGCTTCGATTCGTACATGGCGGCGTCGGCGAGCCCGATGACGGCCTGCGGGTCCGCCAGCCCGCGGGACAGGGCCACGCCGACCGTCGCGCCGATGGAGACGAGATGCCCGTCCGCGATGATCGGCTCGCGGACCACGGCGGCGATCCGGTCCGCGGCGTGCCAGGCGACGGTCTCCACGTCCAGCCCGCCGGTGAGGGCGGTGCTGGGCCCGGTCAGCACGGCGACGAACTCGTCGCCGCCGATCCGGAAGACCGCGCCGCGCTCGGGCCGGTACCAGGACCCGCTCGCGTTCCGACGCAGCCAGGACGACGGCCGGTGCAGCCGTCGGCGCTCCTCCCCGCTCCACCCGTCGGTGGCTGTGTCCACGTCGGCGGCGGTGTCCGCGTCGGTGACGGCGTCCACGCCAGCCCGTCCGTCGCCGGGCGCACCGCCCGGTCCACCACCGGGAGCCGCCCCGAGGGAGAGGCCTCCGGCCGCACCGGCGAAAGCACTGTCCTGGTCGGCGGCGATGACCTGCTGGATCCTGCCGGCCGTCACCCGCAGTACGTGGTCACCCGCCGCGTGCCCGAACCGGTCGTTGACGGGTTTGAACGCGTCGAGGTCGACGAGGAGGATCGCGAAGGCGTCCTGGTCCCGTGTGATCGTCTCGAGGTACTCGGCGAGTGCGGCCCGGTTGGGCAGGCCGGTGAGAGGGTCGTGCCGCGCCCTGCGGCGGGCCTGTTCGGTGAGGCCGCGCCGTTCCCCGATCTCCCGGCAGGTCAGGACGGGCACACGCGGGCGGCCGGCAGCGGCCGTCGCCTCCCAGATCGCGGCCTCGATGTCGAACCATCGATAGCTGCCGTCATGGGCCCTGAGCCGGACGTCCTGGATCAGCGATGCGTCCGGCGACACCGCCATGGCCCCGGAGCCACCGCTCGCGGCGCTGCCCGTGAGCGCCTGCGTCTGGAGGCCGCTGCCGGGCCCGATAAGGAAGACAGCGACGGCGCGCTGGTCCTCGGGGTGCACGTACCGCAGGAGATCATGGCCGATCATCGCCCGCCTGTCCCGGCCCAGCAGGCGGTCGGCCGCGGAGCTGACGAAGGTCAGCCGCCTGTCCCTGCTGAGGAGGATGACGATGTCGTGGGCGCCGTGCAACAGGATCTCGAGCTGTTCGAAGTCCTGCCGGAGGGCGCGTTCCCGGCGCCGGTTGGTGACGGCCAGCCCGAGCACGGTGACGCCGATGATGCCGAAGAGGAGACCGTCTCTCGTCGGGCGGTGCTCGAGCGTGCTCACCTCGACCAGGTCGGCGGTCTGGTCGAGCAGCACGTACCCGCCGTTCGGAATGCTGGCCGCGACGGCGATCGTGCCCGGCCCGCCGAGGGAGCGGACCCGCATGGGGCCGCCGGGGGCGATACGCCGCAGCTCGGCCGGGTCGACCAGAACCTGCCCGAGCAGCGACTCGTTCCAGGAGAGGATCGCCTGCCCGTTCTGGTCGAGGACGGAGACGCCGCCCTCCCCGACATCGCTGGACAGACCGTCCGTCGTGCGCAGCATCTGGGCGGCGGGCAGCACGCTGGTGGGACACATCATCAGCTGGGCTCGGGTCACACCGCTGCGCAGGATCGGGACGACCGCGCAGATCTGCTGGTGATCGCCGACGTGCACCAGTGGTGTCAGTGCCCCGCCATGGCTGGAGATGCTCCAGAACGGGTCCTGCGGCGAGATCGGCACCCGCGCGCCGGGTGGTTCCACCGCCAGCGGCTCGCCGATCGGGCTGACGATCGCGAGGAGTGAGCTGGGGCCGCCGATCGGCGCCGACGTCATGGCCCGCAGGGATGCGGTCAGCGAAGCGCGATCGTCGATCTCCCAGGGAAAGTCCGAGACGGCGCCGGTCAGCCGGCTGGGGTCGCTGAGGTCGTGGGCGTACTTCGTCAGATGCCCCACCAGGTCCGCGCCTGCCTCCAGCCGCTCCTTCTGCGTCCTGTCACGGGCCGCGGCCTCCAGTACCAGGCTGCTGACCAGGATGCCGACGAGCACGACGACCGCGGTGGCGGACGGGATCACCTCCGTGAGCCGTCGCCACCCGCCCGGCGGGCGCGGCGTGTTCCCGGCCAGTCCGCCGCGCGCGAGCGGGCGGCCCGGCGGTACGCCGGCACCTGGGTCGTCCGCCGCCGGCCCGAGCATCGCCTCCGGCGCCGCCCCGGAGGCTGGCTCGGACGGGTCGCTCGGAGCGCTCGGATCGTCCGGTGCGGGGTCCGCCGTATCGACGATGCTGATGGCGTAGCCGCCCCGCCCGCCCGCCTTCGCCCGGTACATCGCCTCGTCCGCGGCCCGCAGGAGGTGGGTGGGGCGGCATGGCGTCCGGGCGACCGCGACACCGATGCTGGCGCCGACAGCGACCTGCGCGGAACCGAGGCTGATCGGTTCCCTCAGTGCCCGGCCGAGCCGCTCGGCGACGCGGCCCGCGGTCTCCCCGTCGGCGCCCGGGAGGAGGACGCCGAACTCGTCACCGCCGAAGCGGCTGGCTGTCGCCCTGCTGGCGAACGCTGTGACCGACTGGGTGGCAGGCAGAACCGCGACCAGTCGCTCCGCGACGACGGCGAGCACCTGGTCGCCGGCGGCATGCCCGTAGGTGTCATTGATCGGTTTGAAATGATCAAGATCGATGAACAGCAGGGAGACGGTGTCGGCGGGTGACCCTTCCTCGATCGCGGCCGCCAGGCGTTCGTCGAACGTCGCGCGGTTCGCCAGACCGGTCAGCGGATCGTGCCCGGCCTGGAAGCCGAGCTCGTCCAGAAGTTCCTTGCGCCGCTCGATCGGATGACACGTCAGGATCACCTGGCACGGGTCGGCGCGGCCGCTGAGCCGCCACGCGGAGATGTCGAACCACCGCTCGCCGCCGCCGCCGGACAGCAGCCGGACGTTCATGACAGGTGCGGGAGACTGCTCGGTCAGCAGGGCTGTGACGCGCCGGATGTCCGCGGGATGCACCAGCCCGGCGAGTGGTCGCCCGCGCAGCGTGGCGGGCTGGCGGCCAAGCAGGGACTGCACCGCCGGGCTGATGTACTCCAGACGGCCCCCGACCGACACGGTCATCACGATGTCGCGGGTCGCCGCCAGGATCGAGCGCAGATCGTCACGTCGCCGGCGGGTGCGGTTCTCGTCGCGCAGGCCGACGACGGCGATGGAGAGGACCGCCACCATCGTCACCGCGAGCAGGGTGAGGTTGCGGTGGGACCGCTGTGCCCGAAGCGCCCCGTACAGCTGGTCGGCCGGCTGCACCAGATAGGTGGTGTACCCGGTCGTCGGCTGGGCCGCGGCGATGTGGGTCAGGCCCTCGTCGCCACCGGTGGACCAGACCCGGGGCTGCCCGGCGGCCCGGACCGTCCGATGCAGCTCGGAACGATCGATGATCTGCTTACCGACGGCTGTGCCGTCGGTCGAGATCACCACGACCCCGTTCGGGTCGACGGTCGAGAGCGAGCCGCCGTCGCGCAGCCGCACCAGCGCACCGATCGCGGTGCCGAGCTGCTGGTTCGACTGTTCGGTGGAGACACTCACCAGTACTGCCCAGGGTGTCTGACCGCCGACCGGGACGACGGTTGCGCGCACGACCCTGTCGCCGAGCCGGAACGCCGGTGAGACGGCGTCGTCGCCGTTCCAGGCGGCCTCCCAGGCCGGCCCGAGATCCCCGATCCGGAGATTCTCCTGGGTGGGGCGGACCGCGAGAGGCTTCTCGGACCGGTCGATCAGGGCGACCACCTGGGTGGCGTCGCTGGCGGCGGTGAGCTGGAAACGTGCCATGAGCTGGTCGTTGAGTGCCGGGTTGTCGCGGTCGAAGTCGGTCTGGTCGACGGCCGTCCGCAGGTGCGCCGGGTCGTTGACGTCGGACTCCCAGCTGGCGATGTTCCTTATCAGGCTCGTGCGGGCCGCCAGGCGGTTCTCCTCGGCTCCGTCGAGCCAGTGGTTGCCGCCGACCAGCGCCACGCAGCTGAGGACGAGAACGGCCGTGAGCCCGCTCGCGAGCGGCCAGCTGACCAGGAACCTCGATGCCGGTGACCGCCGGCTCGCGTGCCGGGCACGTCGGGCCCGCGGCCGCGCGTGTACGCCAGCCGCAGCTCGGCGCCGCCGGTAGACCATCCTCATCCGCCAGAATCCGTTCACATCTCCGCCGCTGTAGCGTCGGCCCCCTGCCGGGAGTGATCCCTGTGACGGTATTGGTTTTGCCCGCCGAATCCCGGTAGAGGAAGAGCATACGAGCGTCCTTGCCCAGAGTTTCACCCGCGGGCGGGTCGGCGCGGTTTGTCGGTGACTCCGGCGCTGGCAGGCCATATCGGTGGCGGCGGGAATCCACCAGGTCGGGGGCGCCGCGGGATCCATTCGCGGTGGCCGGATGGGCTGGCGGACAATGGACTACGGGGATCCGGCGGTCACATCGAGGTCACATCTACAAATGGGCCGAGTCGTCGGCATGCGTCGACCGGCCAGCTCGGAGGTCGGTGCGGATACCGGGCGGGTCGACCCGTGCCCTGGGTGACCGGTTCTGCGCGGCTGGTGCTCGTTGCCGGGCAGCGGTTGTCCCCGCGAGGTCCTGGGACGTCCGATCCGGGTGTACGTGGCCCGATGGCCGGGGCGAGCGTCGAACCGCTCGGCCGCCGCCGGAGATTGGAGATGTGAAGCTCCCCGCGACCAGGCGACGTCGGAGCGGCGCCCGGCGCTCCTCGTGTCTCCTTTCGCGCCCCGGATGGACGCTTTCTGTAATCTTGATCATCGGGTGTGTTGTGGGAAGCGGCGCGGCCGCGGTGGGCTCGAGGCGGGCCGAGGGAGGAAGAAAGACCTGTTCACGGCCATCGGAGAGTAGGCGCGGAACGGTGGGCGGAGCGGTTCTGTCGGTGTGACGCTGTGCGACTGGTGCCTGGGAGTCGGGCGGGAAACGTCTGCGAAGCGGTCGGCCCGCTGGATTGCGTCCGATGTTCGTCAGCTCCCGTGTGGTAGAAACTACCCAGTCGAAAGCCGCCGAGTCCCGCGGCCTCATATAGCTCGCGCGCCCCACATCGGCGTCCAACACAGGCCGATGGTTGCCGGAGGCGCGGTCGTATATCGGTGAACTCTCTCCGTGCTGTGGCGGCGGAGAGGCGGGCGCCGTATTCAGCGATGGTGGGTGCGTGGAGTTCTCGCGGCCCGCCCTTCGTCATGTCGGCCGGTGAACGTCCGGCTCATGGTGGATTGCTGGATTGTCATTCGTGTCAACGGGTCGCAGGGAACGCGTCGTGATGGGCGCCTGCTATCTGCGCGTCGCCCAGCAACTTCTGCTGCCCGCACGGTGCGGAGCCCGCGCGGTGCACCGGCCGCCACCGGGGGTGGCCGGATGTGCCGGGTTGAGGGTCGCCTGATCGGGCTGGTCCGTTGGAGGTGAATCGCGCGCGCGTTGCTGTCCGAAGGCGCGAACAATGCTTCACTCCTTGTGTGCCCTACCGCCGTACTGCCACTGTGGATGACCGGTTGGCTGCAGCTCGTGAGCGGCTTCTTGTGGCGGCCACCGAGCTCGTCGCCCGGGCTGGTTGGAGCGGTGCCTCCGTGACGGCCGTCGCCGCGGCGGCGGAGATGTCGGTCGGCTCGGTCTACCAGCACTTCCCATCGAAGTCCGCGCTCGTGTGCGAGGTCTTCCGGCGGGCCGCGGCGCAGGAGGTGGTCCTGCTGTCGGCGGTCGCCGCCGTGGCGGTGCCGGCCGACCTCCTGGACGTCCTGGAAGCGGCCGGTGCCGTCGGCGGTGATGGTTCGCCGGACGAGGACGACGCGGATGGGTCCGGGATGACGCTGTCCGTCGTGCATGGCGGTGAGCCGGGGAAGCGGCTCGCAGCTGTGGCAGGTGACGGTCGGGAGACAGCCAGAGCGGTGGGCGACCCGGTGGACCGTCTGGTGCTTGCGGTGGCCCTGTTCACCCGCCGTGCGCTGGCCCGGCGCGGCCTCACGCATGCGTTGCTGGTGGGGCCGTCCGATCCGGCGGCGGAGGTGGAACGGCTGATCTTCCGCCGCCGGTACCGGGACGTGTTCGCCGTTCTGGTCGGTGAGGGCGTGGAGGCGGGCATCCTGCCGGTGCAGGATCCGATGATGTCGGCGACCGCGCTGACCGGAGCGATCGGCGAGGTGGTCGTCGGCCCGCTCTCGATGGCTGAGGAGCTGCCGCGGGATGGACGGGACGTCGAGTGGATCGTCCGGGCGGTGGTGGCGATGGCACTGAGATGTGTCGGTGCCGGCCCCATGGTGCGTGGCTGGGGGAGTGCCGAGGCCGCGCACGGGTAGGCCCCGCGGCAGCCCATGCAGCCCATGCAGCCGCCACGGTTGGATCACTGCGGGGGCTCGGTACCACTGCGGGCATGGAGCAGGTGCGCGAGGATTTCCCTGCGGCTGGCCGGCGGCGCCGCCCGGCGCCAGCCGCAGGAGCGGGTCGGGAGGCCGGGATGACGACGTTCGGTGCAGGTCCGACCCACCGGGTGACCAACCAGCCTCCGCCGCTGGTCGGCCACGATGTCGCCGCTGACCTGCCGCTGCTGGAGGCGCTGGAGCGCGAGGGGGCCGGCGGCCACGCCGCCGAGCTGCATCGGCTCGGCCGGCTCGCGGGTGGTGCCGAGGCGCAGCGGTGGGGGGATGAGGCGAACCGGCACGAGCCGGTGCTGCGGACGCATGACCGGTACGGCAGCCGCATCGACGAGGTGGACTTCCACCCGGCCTGGCACGAGCTGCTCGGGGTTGCCGTGGGCGCCGGGCTGGCCGGGTCCGTGTGGGCCGCGGACCAGGCGGGCGCTCATGTCGCGCGGGCGGCCGGGCTGCTGGTATGGGGGCAGGTCGAACACGGCCACCTCTGCCCCGTCTCGATGACCTATGCCGCCGTCCCGGTCCTGCGCACCGCCGCCGGATCAGCCGCGAGCTACCTCCCGGGCCTGACCAGCTCGGTCTACGACCCCGGGCTGCGCACGCCCCGGACCAAGCAGGGCCTGCTCGCCGGCATGGGCATGACCGAGAAGCAGGGCGGTTCGGACGTCCGCACGAACGAGACCAGGGCCACTCCGGTCGGCGACGGGGCCTACCTGCTGCGCGGGCACAAGTGGTTCACCAGCGCGCCGATGAGCGACCTGTTCCTGGTACTCGCGCAGGCGCCAGGGGGCCTGTCGTGCCTGCTGGTCCCGCGGGTGCTGCCGGACGGCAGTCGCAACCCGTTCCTGATCCAGCGGCTCAAGGACAAGCTCGGCAACCGCAGCAACGCCAGCGCGGAACCGGAATTCGACGGCACGCTCGCCCACCTGGTCGGAGAGGAGGGGCGAGGTGTCCGCGCGATCATCGACATGGTCGCGCTGACCCGGTTGGACTCCGCGATCGGTACGGCCGCCGGGATGCGCGCGGCACTGGTGGCGGCTGCTCATCACGTGCGGCACCGGCGGGCCTTCGGGTCGTTGCTTATCGACAAGCCCCTGATGCGCAACGTCCTGGCGGATCTCACGCTGGAGTCCGAGGCGGCGATCACGTTGGTGATGCGGGTGGCCGGCGCGGTGGACCGGGGCGAGAGGGGCGATGACGAGGAGCGGGCCTTCCGGCGCCTGGCAACCGGGCTCGCCAAGTACTGGTTGTGCAAGCGGCAGCCGGTGATGGTCGCCGAAGCGCTCGAATGTCTGGGCGGCAACGGCTACGTGGAGGATTCCGGCATGCCCCGGCTCTACCGTGAGGCACCGCTGAACGGCATCTGGGAGGGCTCGGGCAACGTCAACGCGCTGGATGTGCTGCGTGCACTGGTCCGCGAGCCGGCGAGCCTGGCCGCCTACGCGCGCGAGGTCGACGCGGCGACCGGCGCGGACCGACGCCTCGACGAGGCCTGGCGCCAGTTGCGCGCCGAGCTCGACGCCCTCCTGGGCGGTGCGGCCGGCGAGCGGGCCGAGATCGACGTCGAGCTGATCGCGCGCCGTCTCGTCGAGCGGATGGCGCTTGTCCTGCAGGGCGCACTTCTGGTGCGGTACGCGCCGCCCGCGGTCGCGGACGCGTTCTGCGTAGCCCGGGTGGGTGGTGAGGCCGGACTCGCCTTCGGCACCCTTCCACCCGGACTCGACCTCGACGGCGTCCTCGGGCGGATCCCGGCTGCCGTCGCCTGAGCGGCCCCTTTGCCGCCTTCGGTGATCCGTCGGCGCCGGCGACCCGGCGATCGGCCGAGCACGGAGAGTTGCACTCATGGGTGTGACGGTCGCTTGATGTGACTTTGGTCGGTACGTCCGGTCCTATCCTCACTCTGGACAGTTTGTTGCGATCCAAGTCTCGCACTGCTGGAAACGCAATGTAGTTTTCGCGTAACGCCAGGTGATGGGCTGCCTCCTAGGCTGAGCCCCGCGTCGCCTGCCTCCGGGGGTGTGATGATCGTCTTCTTTCTCGCTGTGGCCTGCCTGGTGGTCTTCGCCGGGCTGTTCGGTCTGGTGCGAGGCGTCGCCGAATGGGCGTGGATCCGCGACCGCCGGACCGCCGGGATGGTCACCGGGGCCGGCCTCGCCCTGGTCCTGGCACTGAGCGCGCTCGCCATCCGCTTCGGCGGCTCGAGCGAGCCCGTCGCCACGGCGCGGCCGGTCGAACCGGACGTTCCGCGACCCAAGGGGGTTGATCCCGGAGCGTCGGCAACCCCCCGGCCGGCCGCGCCGCCCGCGAGCGGATCGCAGCCCTCCTCGACCGGCCCGGATCCGGGCAGTGGTCAGGATCTGGACGTCGCATCGTCCGGCGGCGCCGGGAGCGTCGCCACGTCCGGGCGGGGAGCACCGTCCGCCGGGAGCGGGACGTCCGGGAGCGGATCCAGTGGCGGGAGCCCGTCGACCGCCGGCGCGCCCCGGACACCGTGGCAGCCGCGTCCCCCGGCCGCGTCCGTCCCGGACCAGAGCTACGTCCCGAACCTGCCGGCGCCCACCACCACCCGCGCCGACCCACCGGCAGGCAGCGGCGGGACGGCGACCCGCTCGCCCCGGCCCACGACGCCCGCGACGCGGACTCCGAGCGGGGCGGGATCCAGGCCGACGCCGACTGCGAGCAGCAGTCCGCGCCCGACGGCGTCCGCGAGCAGCCGTCCGCGGGCGGGAACCTCGCCGACGCCGCGCCCGGCGGCCACCGCCAGCGGCCGGACAAGCACGCGACCGGCGCCCACCTCGACCCGGACCGTCAGGCCGTCCGGCCCCACCCGCACCTCGGCCGTGCCGTCCTCGGCCAGGCCGACGTCGCCTCGGCCGGCCACGTCCGGGCCGACGACCTCGCGGTCTGCCACGCCGGCGCCGCAGTACTCCCCGACGTCACCTCCCACCTTCTGGTGGCCGACAGCCGCGTCGGTGTCGCGACATGTCACGTCTGGTCGGAGCGCAGTCGCACGCGCGTTCCCGCTGCCGGTGGATGCGCGGAGGTCGCTGGAGGAGGCTGCGCGCACCGGCCTTGCCTCGGCGTTGTCGTCGACCGAGGGTGGCTCGTCGAAGCCGGCGGCTGCGAAGCCCGCGCCCGCGAGGCCGGCTGTGAAGCCTGCGCCTGCGAAGCCGTCCGCGAAGCCGGCGGCTGCGAGGCCGGCTGTGAAGCCTGCGCCTGCGAAGCCGTCCGCGAGACCCGCGCCCGCCAGGCCGGCTGGGAAGCCCCCGGCCGCGAAGCCGGTCGGGAAGCCCTCGACCGGCAAGCCGGCCACGGCCGGCCGGGCCACGGCTGGCAAGCCTGCCGCGCAGAAGCCCGCCGCGCAGAAGCCGGCCGTGGCCGGTCGCGCGTCGGCGCAGAAGCCGGTGGCGCAGAAGCCCGCGGCCGGGAAGCCCGGGGCGGCCAAGCCGGTCGCGCGTAAGCCTTCCCGTAAGCCGTAAGCCGTAAGCCGTAAGCCGTAAGCCGTAAGCCGTAAGCGTCGTCCGGGAGTCTCGAGCTTCGGGGCTCCCGGGCCCAGGGCCATGGAATCTCGGTTCCTGGCCGCCCGGTAGACACTGTCCCGACACACCGCATTAGGTGATCGTGTAGCTACTACCAGTGAGATAAGGTCCCGCCGACATTGGATCGGTGTGCGGGGGGACCAATGCGGGAAGCCGCGACATTGCGGGGACAGCTGTGATCGCCGTACTCGTCGGCACGGCCGCGGCCTTCGCCATGGTCGCACTCGTGGTGGGCGTCATCGGTCTGGTGCGCGGCCAGGTGGCAAGCCTGCGCATCGACGACCGGCCGGTCGCGGGCCTGGTCACCGCGGTCAGCTTCACGATCGCCGTCGCGGCGTTCGGTGCGCTGGCGCCGGACGAGGAACGAAGCGACGCGACGGTCGCCGCGCCTCCGCTGGGCACCGCCGCCACCGTCCAGCCTGCTCCGGAGCTGTTCGGGCGGAGCCGCGCCGATCTGGCGACCGGGTTGCCGCGGGCGGCCGCTCGGCAGCTTCCCGACGGGTCTGGTGGTGCTGCGGACGGCAGTGCGACCGTGCGGACCCCGCCGCCGGACGCGACCACTGCGCCGGGTGGGACTGCAACCGGCCAGAGCACCCAGCGCGGACAGGCGGGCCCTGGCGGTGTACCGGCACCCGGGACCTCCGCACCCGGACAGACCCCCGGCATCGGCGGACCGACACCCACTCCCACCCCGTCCGACGGCGGGTCGGGTCGGCCGGCCGTGCCTGGGCAGGCGGTGCCCGGCTACCCGGGCACCCGCGGCAGCGGAACGACACCCGACCCGGAACGAGGACCGGGATCGCCCGGGGTGGGTGACGCGGTGCCTGGCGGCGGTTCCGCGCCGGGAAACGGCGGGACGGGTGGTACCGGTGGTATCGGTGAGCGGGGCGTGGGTGCGGGGACGGAACCGCCGGGTCCGGCGAGCCCCGGTCTCATCCCCGGTCCAGTTCCGCACCCGGCGCCCTGGTGTGACGACGGGTTCGGCGGGATCGACATGGGACTCCCGGATGTCCGGGTCGGGGACGTCTTTCCGGAGCTGGCCGCCCAGTGTGGCTGACGGACGGCTGTGGCTGACGGCCGCGTGACGGCAGCGTCCGAGGGCCCGAGGGCCACGCCTCGCGGTGGGCGGCTCAGGCGAGGGGCTGCGGCACGGCGGCCCGCGCCGCGACGAGCGCGGTGATCGAGGCGATGTTGCCGGTGGCCCAGGCGTCGAGCTGGGTCGGTAGCTCGGCGAGCGCCGAGTCCAGCACGAACACCCCGCGTGTCGGGCAGGACGCGCCGATCTCGACCAGCAGCGGCCGCAGGTGGACCTCGAGCGCCAGCGCGTGCTCGGGGGCGCCCGCGACCAGCACGGGAACTGTCGGCACCCCGGCCAGCTCGCCCTGGCCGACCTGGTCGAGCAGCAGCTTGAGCAGGCCGGTGTAGGTGGCCTTGTAGGTGGGAGTCGCCACGATCAGGACGTCCGCCGTCTTCATGGATGTGACGGCGGCCTTCACCGCGGGGTCGCCCCAGCCGAGCAGACCCGGGCCGAGCTCGCTGACCTCGATTACCTCGCTCACTGCTTCGACGTCGGCGGGGAACGCGGCCGCGACCTGATCCGCCACCGCCTCCGCCACCGACCGGGTGCGCGACTTCGGCTTGGGGTTGCCAACGACACTCAGAATGCGGCGCTGCGGCATGGGACGACCCTTCTGTGGTTCGCGCGACTCGGTTTCAGCGACGTGCTGAGAACTGACCGTAGGTGCCCCGGAAGTACAGCAGTGGCTCCCCGGCGTCCGCGGCGCCCAGGCGCTCGACCATGCCAAGAGTGATCACATGATCGCCGGCATCGTACTCACGGTGCAGGGAGCACTCCATCCATGCGAGGGCCCCGTCGAGGATGGGTGCCCCGTTTTTGCCCGGCGTCCAGCCTATCCCGCGCCACTTGTCGGTGCCGCTCATTGCGAACTGCTGGGATATCGACTCCTGAGAGTTGTCGAGCACATTCACACAGAAGCGGCCGTTCGACCGGATCCGCGGGTAGCTCGTGGACGTCCGAGCCGGCAGGAACATGATCAGTGGCGGGTCCAGGGAGGCGCTGCTGAATGACTGGCAGGTCATTCCGACGGGTTCGGTGCCATTGGTGGCGGTGACAATCACGATCCCCGAGCAGAAGTGACCGAGAACGGTGCGGAAGTCGGCCGCCTCGGTAGCGGTGAAGACCCTCGGCGGCGGGGTCGCCTCCGCCGGGGGCTGGCGCTGCGTGATCACGCCACGCGCTGCCTGGGTCATCGGTGCCTCCGCGGGTTGGGCCGGGCCGGCGCCGATCGGTGGAGACCGGACGTGCGCCGGCGAACAGTGCCACGAGATCCCGCGAGTTCGGTCCGTCGTCCGTACCGGCCGGGTTCTCGCGGGCCACACTCGTACGCTCACGCCCGGAGGTGTCACGGCTGTTACGTCGCCGTGGTGCGCCCGTTGCGCTGTCTGCTGCGGCCAAGGCTGCCTGGTTTGTCGGTGGCGACGGGGGGAATCTCCCGAATTCCGCTGGCCCGGCGATGACGTCCGGCGGGCGGTGTGGGTCTGGACGTCCGCCGGCGCGGCGGTCGTGCCGGGCCGGATCAGGCCAGGTCGAGCCAGGCCGGGCCAGGCCGGACGGGTGTAGGCGGGGAGCCTGCGCCGGCTCCGGCGCGGGGCGGTCCGTGGGCGGTTCGTAAACGGCTGTCGGCCCGGGAAGGGCCCGCCCGCCGATCGGCGGTTGCCCGTTGGGGTGTGGTCGTCCAGTGGCTTCTCAGGTGGACCAGGGAGATCCTCCGGCGTTGTCCGGAGACCCTTACGTAAGGGTAGAGTTGACTCGCGTCTCCGTGTAGCAGGGCGCTTTGCAACAGGCGCCCGGGGGAGGAATTCGATCTATGGCTGATCCCGAGCGCCGCAGTGGGCGGAGCATCGCGGAACTGGCGGCGGCCGCCGCCTCGGTCGAGGTCCCGACAGCGGGGCTGTGTCGCGACCTCGCCCTGGCCCACGAGCGGGCAGGTGATCACGCCGCGGCCGTGCGCTGGGCCCTGGCGCTGACCGACGCGGGAGGCGACCTCGCCGCCTGGACGGCAGCCGCCGGTGTGCTGCGCCGCGCACTCCCGGCGGCCGACCTGCGGCTGCGGCCGGCGAAGGTCGCCGTGCTCGGCAGCTACACCACCGCGCAGTTCGCCGCGCTGCTGCCGCTGGCCGCTGCCCGCGCGGGCGTCGCCGTCGAGGTGTACGAGTGCGGCTACGGCCAGTACCGCCAGGAGGTGCTCGACCCCTCCAGTGGCCTGTACGGATTCGGCCCGGACGCCGTCGTCCTCGCGGTGCACGCCGGCGACACCGCCCTGCCGGCCTTCGCCGAGGACCCCGGCCACGCGGTCCGCGTCGAGGCGGCCCGTTGGACATCGCTGTGGGAGATCATCGTCTCCCGGCTGGGTGCCCGCGTCATCCAGCACACCTTTGTCGTGCCGGAGGCCGACCCGTTCGGCCACCTGGCCCGGCGCACGCCCGCGGCGCGCTCCTCGCTGCTCGCCGCGCTCAACACCGCGCTCGGCGAGGCCGCGGCCGGCCCGTCGGCCTCAGGGACGTCGGCCTCAGGGACGTCGACTCCGGACACGTCGGCGGAGGTCGGGCCGGTGGAACGGGGGTTCACCGGTGTGTCCTTCGTCGACTGCGAGCGCCTCGCCGCGACGGTCGGCAAGCGGGACTGGTTCGACCCCCGCTACTGGCACCGCGCCAAGCAGGCGGTCGCTCTCGGTCACGTTCCCGCACTGGCCCGGCACACCGCCGCCGTGCTCGGCGCCCAGCTCGGCGCCAGCCGCAAATGCCTCGTCCTCGATCTTGACAACACTCTGTGGGGTGGGGTGCTCGGCGAGGACGGCCTCGCCGGCATCGCGCTGGGCGACGGCCCGGCCGGGGAGGCCTTCAGCGCGTTCCAGGAGTACATCGCCCTGCTCCGCGACCGCGGCGTGATCCTCGCCGTGTGCTCGAAGAACAACGACGCGGACGCCCGCGAGGCCTTCGAGCGGCACCCCGCCATGCGGCTGCGGCTCGGCGACATCGCGATGTTCAGCGCGTCCTGGGACGACAAGCCGACCCAGATCCGCCGCATCGCGCACACGCTCGGCATCGGGCTGGACGCGCTGGTGTTCGTCGACGACAACCCGGCCGAGCGCGAGGTGGTCAGGCAGCTGCTGCCCGAGGTCGATGTGATCGCGCTGCCGCGGGACCCCCACGAGTACGTGCGCGCACTCGCCGACTACCCGTTCTTCGAACCAGGCCTCCTCACCTCGGAGGACACCGCCCGTACCGAGCAGTACCGGGCCCGCGCCCAGGCAGCCGAGCTGGCGGCGTCGGCCTCCTCCCTGGAGGAGTTCCACCGCGGGCTGGAGATGACCGCGACCGTGGTGCCGCTCGACGAGCTGACACTGCCACGGGTCGTGCAGCTCATCGGGAAGACGAACCAGTTCAACCTGACGACCCGGCGCCGGGGTGTGGCGGAGGTCGCCGAGCTGGCGGCTGATCCCTCGTCGGTCGTCCTCTGTCTGCGGCTGGCCGACCGCTTCGCCGACCACGGGCTGGTGGCAGTGGTCATCGCCCGCCAGCAGCGGGAGACCGGAGCCGCGGCCGGAGCTGTCGCCGGGGCCGGGGCCGGCGACAGTGCCGAGGCTGATCTGACGGTGCTGGACGTGGACACCTGGCTGATGAGCTGTCGGGTCATCGGCCGCACGCTCGAGGACGAGATCGCCGGGCTGATCGTCGCGGAGGCCCGGCGCCTCGGGTGCGCCGCGGTGCGGGGCCACTACCTGCCGACGGCGAAGAACGCCCTGGTGGCGGATCTCTATCCCCGGCTGGGCTTCGGCCCGATCGGCAGCCGCGGCAGCGGCGAGGGCGGGGACGGCGCTCCGGGGGAGCGCACCGACTGGCTGCTGCCCGTGACGGACGCGCAGCGGAGCCCCGGCCTCATCCGGATTGTCGACGGCCGCCCGGCCGGTGACAGCCGGTGCGTGCCCAGCCCACAGGAACACGGTCCCCAGCCGCCGCGGCTGCGTGGACTGCCCGAACCCCGGCCGCGCACGGTCGGGACCGCGGAGTCGAGTGCTTCGGCGCCAATCATGGAACGAACGATGGAGGAGGTGGCCGGCTGATGGTGCATGAGCGCCTCACCCAGGTCTTCCGGGAGATCTTCAGTGACGACGAACTGGTCGTCTTCGACACCACCACGGCGGACCAGGTTCCCGGCTGGGATTCCCTGGCCCACATCAACCTGATCTACGCGGTGGAGAGCGAGTTCGGCGTCCAGATACCCGACGAGCGGCTGGGCTCGTTCACGAACGTCGGCGAGCTGCGGACCTGCATCGAGGAACTCAGCAGTGTCGGGTGAGCGGCTTTCGCTGCGAGCGCAGCTACGCGAGGACAGAGCGGTCCACTACGGTTCCTGGCTGCACCCCGGCTACCAGGCGCTGGCCGTCCACCGGTTCGGCCGGTGGTGCCGGGAGCGCGGCGGGGTCGTCGGGCGGCTCGGCACGCTTGCCTTCCGGGCCGTGAACAACATCGTCATCCGCAACCTGCACGGCACCGAGATCTCCGTCGACGCGGCGATCGGGCGTCGGGTGCTCATCGGTCACCACCAGGCGCTCATGATCCCGCGCCATTGCGTGATCGGTGACGACACGATCATCCGTCACGGAGTGACCATTGGCTACGCGAACACGCAGGCGCCCCCCGAGGCCGTCCCGAAGATCGGCTCCCGGGTGGACATCGCACCGGGGGCCCACCTGATCGGGCCGATCACCATCGGCGACGACGTCCGGATCGGGCCCGGTTCGATCGTCACCGTGGACGTCCCGGCCGGGTCGACCGTCTTTGCCGCACCAGCGCGGATCATGCGTCCCGCGGCCGCGGCCAGTGCCCATCTGCCGTGACCGCCGCGGGGCACGACCAGGAGGGTCGTGATTGCGACACCGGTTGCGACCCTTGCTGGCACACGATGGCCGGGCTGTGGCGGGCCCGGCCGCCGGTATCTCACCGGCTGCCCGCCGGCCGTCGCGGGTGGACGGTCGGCGCCGGTGGGTGGACAGTCGGCGGTTGCGCGGCCACGGTCGCGGCAGCGACCGGCGCCTGCGGGCGGGCATCGTGCACAGGCGGCATTCCCTGCTCTGACAGCCCGAACCGGGTACCGAGCCGGCGTACCGGAGCCGGTGCCCACCAGCTCGCGTGGCCGGTGATCCGCAGCAGGGCCGGTGCGAGCAACGCCCGCAGCACGCAGGCGTCCAGCAGGACCGCGAGGGCGAGACCCGTCCCGAGCAGCTTGATGCTGGTGACCGACGAGGTGATGAACCCGGCGAACACCGTGGCCAGCAGCAGTGCGGCGAAGGTGACGATGCGACCGGTGTGGCGCATCCCGCTGACGATCGCCGCGGCCGGATCGCCGGTGCGGTCGTAGTCCTCGCGTATGCGGGCCAGCAGGAACACCGTGTAATCCATCGACACACCGAAGGCCACACAGAAGACGAGCACCGGCATGGCGGCCGGCACCGACCCGACCGCGGTGAAGCCCAGCAGGCCGGACAGGTTGCCGTCCTGGAACACCCACACCAGGACACCGAACGTCGCGCCGAGCCCCAGCACGTTGAGCAGCAGCGCCTGCAACGGCACAAGCACCGAGCCGAGCATTGCGACCAGCGCCAGCAGCGTGACGGTCGCGATGAAGCCACCGACGAGCGGGAGCCGGGAGACCAGCGCGTCGGTGGTGTCGACCTGCGCGGCCGTCGGGCCGCCGACCAGCGTCATGAAGGGCGGGCGCAGATCTCGGACGTTGTCCAGGAGCGTCTCGGCCCGGGCCGAGTTCGGGTCAACTGTCGGGACCACCGAGAGATACGCGGCGTCCCCGGCGACGCGGGGCGCGGTCACGCGCGCCACGTCCGGCAGCTCCGCCAGCTCCGCGGCGAAGGCGTCCAGGCTCGCCGCGGTACCGCTGCCGCTGCCGGTCCCGCCCGCCGCTGCGCCGCCCAGACCGGTCGCGACGACGTCGAAAGCCCCGCTCTCCCGCCCGTCGAACTCCTGACGGATGACCTCGGCCGCCTGGCGGGACGCGCTGGAGGCCGGCAGGTTGCGGTCGTCATAGATACCGAGCGCGAGCTGGCCGACCGGCAGCGCGAGCACCACCAGGACCCCGGCGACGAGCGTCGCGACCACCACCGGACGTCGCATCACCGCACCGGCGAGAGCCGCCCAGAACCGGCCGGTGTCGGTGGCCGCGCGGCGCCCGCGCGGAATCATCCGATCGCCGACCAGGGCCACGGCGGCCGGGACGACCAGCACGGTGAACAGGGCTGCCAGCACCGTGGCGATGACGCCGGCAATGGCCATCGTGCGCAGGAACGGCACCGGGAACATCGCCAGAGCCAGCAGTGAGACAGCCACCGTCGCCGCCGAGAACATGATCGTCCGGCCGGACACCCGGACTGCCGTGGCCATCGCGGCGTCCCGGTCCGCTGCTGCGGCCCGGCCGGTCGCGGCGTCCCGGCCCGGCGTCCTGGCCAGCTCCTCCCGGTACCGTGCGATCAGCAGCAGCACGTAGTCGATGGACAACCCGAGCCCGAGGCCGACGACGATGTTGGTGCTGAACGTCGTCACCTGGATGACGCCGGCGAGCAGACCCATCAGCGCGATGCCACCGAGCACGGTCAGCATGCCGACGGCGACCGGGACGAGCGCGACCCGCACGCCGCGCAGGAACAGCACCAGCAGCACCATGATCAACGGCAGGGCGATCAGCTCGGCGCGCAGCAGGTCCGTCGCGGTCCGGTCACCCACCTCGGCCGCGACGACGTCGGGACCGGTCACGCTGACCGTGGCCGCCGGGGTGGATCGGCGCAGCCGCTCGGCGAGGTCGCCTGCCAGGGAGGCCCGTTCGCCGTCGTCGCCGCGCAGGCTTGCCACCACGAGCGCGTGCCGGCCGTCGGCGGAGCACAGCGCCCCGCCCGCCGAGTTCGCGGAATCCCAGCAGGAGACGACCGACGCGACCGCCGGTTCGGCGGCGAGCAGGTCGCGGACCCGGGAGCCCTCCGCGACGAGCGCCGGCGCATCCACCGGCCGCATCACCTCCGGGCCCGGTGCACCGGTGGCGGCGATCACGGCGATCAGACCTGTCGGAGTGCGGTCGAAATGTTCCGCCAGCAGGTCGGCCGCCCGGGCGGACTCGCTGTCCGGCGGCGAGACACCGCCTTCGGCGAGTGTGCCACCCGCGACGACGCGCAGTCCCGTCAGCACGGCCAGGCCCAGCAGGACGCAGAGGAGCACGCGTCCCCGGGCAGCCACGAGCCGCTCGGAGAAGGTCGACGAAGGTCTTGGAAGCATGGTCCGAGTAGGCCACCGGCGCCGGCCGGGCACATCCGGCCCGTGGCCATCAGCATCCGGGACGTGGGCCGGCCAGGGGCTGTACCGCGGTCCAGGTGCCCGGACCGTCCTGAGTACGAGGCGGCGCACCGGACCGCCTCGTACGGTGAGTGCGTGGGCATGAACCTCGGGTGGTCCGGTGGTGCGCCGCTCGGCCGGCCCGCACGAGACAGCACCGCCGACCCGCTGGCCGGCATGGTGCGGCTCGCGGACGGCGCCGTGTACGGCCTCACCTGCCTTGCCGCGCTCATCAGCGCGCTGCTTGTCGGGCCGGAGCCGGTGGCGCTGGTGCTGATCCTGCTCGCGGTGGCGGCGCCGGCCGCCGAGATCGGCGGCCGGCGGATCCCGCCGGCTCTGGCCGCACCGGTCAGCGTCGCGTCGGTGACGGGGCTGATCCTGCTGGACGCGCCGAAGTCCGCGCTGCTGGTGCTGGTGGCCGTCGCGGCCTGGGTCGCGCTGCGGTCGCCGTCGGTGCTGCTCAACGCGTCGATGGTCGTGGCGGTCGTCGTCCTGTCGTATGTGGACTTCAGCCGCCAGCCAGTCGGGAAGCACGACGGCTACCTGGCCTCGGGCTCGATCGTCTGGGGTGCCGCCGCGCTGTACGCGACCGCCACCGGCGGAGTGCTGCGACGGACAGGCGTCCTCGCGGCCGAGCTGGCCAGGGCACAGGACCAACTGGTCGCTGCCGCGGCGACCGACGAACGCCGGCGGATCGCGCAGGACGTCCACGACCTGGTCGCGCACTCGCTGGCGGTGGCACTGCTCAACATCACCGGAGCCCGCCGGCTGATCCGCAGCGAGCCCGCCCGCGCCGACGAGGCGCTGGCGCGGGCGGAGGATGTCGGGCGGGAGAGCCTGCAGGGAATCCGCCGGGTCGTCGGCCTGCTCGGCGGCGACAGCCGGGGCGGCGGCAGTGCAGCGCGCGTCGCTGTCGGCGGTGTCGGCGGTGTCGGCGGCGGCATGGGCGCTGGGCCGCTGCCGGCGGCGCACGACATCGGCGCCCTGGTCGAGGGCTACCGGCGCAGCGGGATGGAGGTCGCCTTCTCGGTCGTGGGTGACCGCGGCCAGGACAGTCTCGACGGGCTCGACCAGGCCGCCGGCTCGGTCCTGTTCCGGACGGTGCGTGAGGCGCTGGCCAACGTTCTGCACCACGCCGGCGGCGCGGCGACGGCGATCAGCATCGAGGTGATCGCCGCCGCGGTCCACGTGGTGATCCGCAACGATGCGCCCCCGTGGGGCGTCCGTGGCCCGTGGTCCGGCAACGGTGCTGGCGCTCCCGAGCGGCGGCTCGCGCCGCGCGGCGGCCAGCTCGCCGGCGGGGGGCCCGGCTCCGTCGGCAGGGCCGCCGCAGGCCTGGCCGGGCCGCGTCCGCCGGGGATGGGGCTCTCCGGGATGATCGAACGGGTTCACGCGCTCGGTGGTTCGATCACGGCCGGCCCCCGGGACGACGGCTGGGAGGTGGCCGCCTCGATCCCCACGATGACCGCCGCCGCGGGGTCGGCGGCAGGTTCGGCGGCAGGTTCGGCGGCGGGAGGTACCCGGTGAGCTACCCGGAGCCTGTGTTGCGCGTACTGCTGGTCGACGACCAGCAGCTGGTGCGCGCGGGCATCGCGCTTGTCCTGAGCGCGGAGCCCGGCATCGACATCGTCGGTGAGCGGGCGGACGGCGACGAGGTCCTTCCCGCGGTCCGTGCGCTGTCGCCCGATGTCATCCTGTTGGACATCCGGATGGCCCGCATGGACGGTGTGGACGCCCTTCGCGCCCTGGGGCGGGCGGGGGACCACCCGCCGGTCCTGGTGCTCACGACCTTCAGCGACGACGACGTCGTGTGGGGCGCGATGGCGGCCGGGGCGGCCGGGTTCATCCTGAAGGACCGCCCGGCCGACGACATCGTCCGGGCCATCCGGCTCGTTGCTCAGGGCGGGTCCTGGATCGATCCGTCGGCGAGCGGGCGCCTGCTCGCCGCCTTGCGTACCAAGGCCGTCGCCGATCTCGGGGTGCGGCGGAGGTTCGAGCGCCTTTCCGACCGCGAGCTGCAGGTCCTGCAGGCGATGGCGCGCGGTGCCACGAATCGTGAGATAGCGGCGGAGCTGCGGGTGGCTGAGCGCACGGTGAAGGCCCACGTCGGCAGCATCTTCGGAAAGCTGGAGGTGCGTGACCGGGCCGGCGCGATCGTGCTGGCGCATGATGTCGGCTTTCGTGCCGGTGGACCGGACGGATCCGGACCGCGGGGCGTGCGGAACCTGAGCACCTGAGCGTATGGTGTGCATTCGCCAACAGCCGTCATGGCGTTTGCGCCCCATTGTCGGCCAGCGGATCAGTGCCGTTGAATCGTGCCGGAGAGCGGTCTCGAAGGGGAGATATCTCAATAATCAAGGTGTTGGGGCTCGGCTGGCGGAAAAGAAGCTGAGTGATCTCCGCTGCACTTCTCTGCAAGTGATCAGGTCACTTGGTTACCCTGTCCGGGCATCCGCTACCGTGCCGCCGTGTCTTTGAGTTCGCTATCCCAGATGTCCGTCGGCCCGCCCGCGGCTCCCGCCGCGCTGCCGACGCCCCCACCTATTCGCATGAATGGACAGTCCGTGCCCGGAGGGGCCGCACCGGATGGATCCTGGCCGGCTGACCTGCTGACCGGCTCGTCGGCATTCGCGGTACTTGCCGTGCTGCTCGCGGCGGCGCTGGTGAGCGCACTGGTGGCCGTCGCCGTCGGCGGCGCCCTGCGCGCCCGCCGTGCCGAGGCGAAGCAGGGCCCCGGCCCCCGCGGCACCGCCGCACCGCATCCTGCTCACACACCCGGAGCCGCCCGCGCCGCCCGCGCCGCCCTGCGCCCCGCGCCCCTGCGCCCGATCCGTCTGACGCCCGCCCGCCCTGGTCCGGCCGCCGTCGGGTCCACCTCGCGGGTGTCCGCCGGTGCGGCGGCTGCGCGATCGAGATCAGCCGGCCGGCGGGGCTACACGGCGGCCGGGGCCCATTCCTGGGCCTGGGTGACGAGGCCCGTCCAGTCGGCTCCCCGGCTCCGGGCCCGGTTCGCAAGCGACATGATCCCGTTGGTCAGCCAGGCGGTGGGACGCACGGCGGAGGTCGCCAGCGCTCGGGTGGCCAGCGTCTGAGCCTCGTCGAGCGCGTCGGCGTGCATCGCGGCGGACGCCTGGTACAGCCGCACCGCGGCCAGCGCCCCGGGGGCACGCGACCGATCGAACGACGTCGAGGCGGCCGTGAGCCGGCGACGCCCCTCGGTCAGCGCGCCCGCGCCCACCAGTGCGGCGCCCCCGAAGGTCGGCAGGTAGCCCGGATGCAGGCCGTCAAGGGCGTAGCCCTGCGCGGCGGTGGGTACGTCACGGGCCAGCTTCTCGGCCTCCAGCACCACCTCCATCACCCGGTCGGCGGGCTCGCCCCGACCGGCGCGGATGTTGGCCTCGGTGGTCATCGCGAGGATCGCCGTATGCGAGCGGGGCGCCGTGGAACGGGCCGCGAGCGCGAGGGAGAGCCCGTCGTCGACGCTGCTGAAGGTGTAGGCGGCCAGCTCGGCCAGCACGACGCCCGCGTGGGCGGCGGTCGGCGCGTCGCCGACGTGACGGGCCAGGACCAGTGCCGTGCGGGCCGACACGACCGCCCGCCCGGACAGGCCGCTGTCGCCCTGCGCCACGGCCGCCATGACCAGAACCCTGCTGTGGGTACGGCGCCAGTCCCGACGGATGGCTGCGGGCTGGCGCCGGCCCGCCATCGTCTCGGTGTGGCGGGCGATGACGTCGAGCCGTTCGACGAGGTCCGAGGGGGCCATCGTCTCCCAGCGGCGCGCCATGGTCGCCAGACCGGTCTCGATTCGGTCGAGAGTGTCCCGGCCCGGGTCATCCGCGGCAGTCATGAGACGTGATCCCCCGAGTGCGAGCGCGGCTGCGGTCGCACCTGCGGCAACGACCAGCCGCCTGTCCGCGACTTCGTCCATCCCGTACTCCTGGGCGTCGTTGTCCGGTCACGGCGGCAGAAGCCCGGATGATCCGGACGTAATCTCATGATTAGTCTCCGGAAAGAGATGATCGCGAATCTACTCTGACGGTAGCGAGACCGCCGCGTTCTGTCGTCATCCCGCTGGGATCTCGGGACTTTCGTCATATGACGGGGTGTTCCTGTGCGCCAGTCGGCCCGGGTGTGCTGTTTTCCGGCTGGCGGGTTTTGGTAGATCTTTCGTTGGGCGCTGCGCGCATCGGCGGGCTGCCGCCTGTCGCGCCCCGACCACCCGCGCGTGGGCGACGGGGTGTCGAGGCGTCGAGGCGTGAACAGTCGGGCGGGTGCGTCGGCGGCCCACCCCGGTGATGCGCTGCCTCAGACGGTGTCGAGGGCCTGGTCGAGGTCGGCGAGCAGGTCATCGGCCGCCTCGATGCCGACCGAGAGCCGGACGAGATCGTCAGGCACCGCCAGCGGGGAGCCGACGACCGATGCGTGGGTCATCCGGGCTGGATGCTCGATCAACGACTCGACTCCGCCCAGCGACTCGGCGAGGGTGAACAGCCGTGTGGCCGCGCACACCGCGAGCGCCGCGTCCGCGCCGGCCGCGAGCTGAAAGGAGACCATGCCGCCGAAGTCCCGCATCTGCTTGGCAGCAATCTCGTGGCCCGGATGGCTGGCGAGGCCCGGATAGTGGACGGAGGAGACGGCCGGGTGGCCGGCGAGTAGCGCGGCGACCTCCCGGGCGTTCGCACAGTGCCGGTCCATGCGCACCGGCAACGTCTTGATTCCCCTCAGCACGAGCCAGGAGTCGAACGGCCCGGGAATCGCGCCGGCCGCGTTCTGCAGGAAACGCACCTGCTCGGCGAGCTCGGTCGACGCCGTCACCACCGCTCCACCGACCACGTCGCTGTGCCCGCCGAGGTACTTCGTGGTCGAGTGGACGACGGCGTCCGCGCCGAGGGCCAGCGGTTGACACAGGTACGGCGACGCGAAGGTGTTGTCGACGACGAGCAGGGCGCCTGCCTGGTGGGCGGCACTGGCGAGAGCCGCGATGTCAGCGATGGCCAGCAGGGGGTTGGTCGGTGTTTCGCACCAGACGAGCGCCGTGGCCCCGGGCCGGATCGCCGCGCTGGCCGCCGCCGGGTCGCTGAGGTCGGCGGCGGTGTGCTCGACGCCCCATTCGGCCAGCACCCGGGCGAAGAGGCGGTAGGTGCCGCCGTAGGCGTCGGCGGGGATGACGACATGGCTTCCGGGTCGGCACACCGCGCGGAGCAGCGCGTCCGACGCGGCCAGGCCGGAGGCGAAGGCGAGGCCGGCGGCGCCGCCCTCGAGCGCGGTGAGGCTTGTTTCCAGTGCCGCTCGGGTCGGGTTGCCGGAGCGGGCGTACTCGAAGCCGGCCCGGAGCCCGCCCACTCCGTCCTGCGCGAAGGTGGACGCGGGATGGATGGGCACGACCACGGCACCGGTCGCCGCGTCGGGCTCCTGCCCGGCGTGCACCGCCACGGTCTCGAAGCCCACATTCCGATCAGCCATGAAGCCAGCCTTCGCGTGTGAGGGAGCGGCCGCGGGCCGGTGCCGGGCGGCGACCACCGGTGGCCGGCTCCAGCCGGGGTACGTCAGTGAACGGCGAGGAACGTCAGGAGGTCGGCCCTGGTCAGGATGCCGGTGGGGTTGCCCTCGTCGAGGACGAGCGCGGCGGCGTTCTCCCCCAGCGCGGTCACGAGGGCCGACAGCGGTTCGCCGGCACCGATCGTCGGCAACGGCGCGGACATGTGGTCGACGACCGGTGCCTCCACCGTGGAGCGGTCGGCGAAGACGGCGTCGAGCAGGTCCCGCTCGACCACCGCGCCGGCCACCTCGGCGGCCCGCACCGGTGGTTCGTGCCGCACCACCGGCATCTGCGAGACGCCGAACTCACGCATGTAGGAGATGGCCGCCCCGACGGTCTCGGCGGGATGCACATGGACGAGGTTGGGCGGCCCGGCGGTCTGGCTGACCTTGTGCGCGAGCACCGAGGCGACGGTCGGCTCGTCCGACGGCGGCTCGAGGAAGCCGTTGTCGTACATCCACTCGTCGTTGAAGATCTTGGAGAGGTAGCCGCGGCCGGAGTCGGGCAGCAGGACCACGACGCAGCCGTCGGCCGTGTCGGCGGCGTCCAGCTCGCGGGCCACCCGCAGCGCGGCGACGACCGCCAGCCCGCAGGAGCCGCCGACGAGGATGCCGGCCCGGCGAGCGATCTCCCGGGTCATCAGGAAGGAGTCGCGGTCGCTCACGGCCTCCACCCGGTCGACCACGGACTTGTCGTAGGTCGACGGCCAGATGTCCTCGCCCACTCCCTCGACGAGGTAGGGCCGGCCACTGCCGCCGGAGTAGACCGAGCCCTCCGGGTCGGCGCCGACGACCTGGACGGCACCGCCGCTGACATCCTTGAGATAGCGGCCGGTTCCGCTGATCGTGCCGCCGGTGCCGATGCCGGCCACGAAATGGGTGACCCGGCCGTCGGTCGCGTGCCAGATCTCGGGGCCGGTGGTGGCCCGGTGCGCGGCCGGGTTGTCGGGGTTGGAGTACTGGTCGGGACTCCAGGCGCCGGGTGTCTCGCGCTGGACCCGCCGGGCGACCGAGTAGTACGAGCGGGGATCGTCCGGCGCGACGGCCGTCGGGCAGACGATCACCTCCGCGCCATAGGCCCGCAGGACCGCGCGCTTCTCCTCGCTGATCTTGTCGGGCATGGTGAACACACAGCGGTAGCCGCGCCGCGCGGCCATCATGGCGAGACCGACGCCGGTGTTGCCGCTGGTCGGCTCGACGATGGTGCCGCCGGGGCCGAGCCGGCCGTCCGCCTCGGCAGCGGCGATCATCGACAGGGCGATCCGGTCCTTCACCGAACCGCCCGGGTTCAGGTACTCGAGCTTGCCGAGCACCGGCGTCCTGGTGTCGGCGATCGTCGGTGTCAGCCGCACCAGTGGCGTGTCACCGACCAGATCGGTGACATGGTCGTAGACGTTCATAGCCCGCCGCCCCCTCGCCGAGGACCCTGCGCCGACTGCTGGCGCAGCCGTCGGGACAGACGCTACCGGCGGTTCTCCCGCTTCGCCGTTCGGCCGCGGTCCGGACACGGGAAGACACCGAGCGAGCCTTCCGAGGCCTGGTCGGAGCAGGTCTGGAGACCAGCCCGACCAGGCCGGGGACCGGTCGACTCAGGTCTGGACGGGTCCCACCCCGGCCGTCATGGCGTTCACGATCGTGGTGTTGTCCCGGATCGTTGCGTCATCCCGGGCGACGAAGTGGGCCCGGCTCGTCACGTCCCGCTGGTTCTCCATGTAGTACTTCATGAACGCCGCGACGGCCGGTCGGCGCAGCGCCTCCTTGCTGGCGTAGATGTACAGCGGCTTGCACAGCGGCATGTACATCCCGGTGCCCGCGGTGACCGCGTTCGGTTCCACGCAGCCGCGGCCGGCGTCGATCTGGACGGCCCGCACCTCGTCCGCGGCCGCCTGGAAGTTCGAGTAGTCCATGAACCCGATGGCGCCGCGGGCGTACTCGATCTCCGCCGGCACCTCGTCCAGCTCGACCTCCTGGTACTGACGGGTGTTGTCGGAGGCGCCGGTCATGCTGGCGAGGAAGACCTTGGCGTGGACGGTGCTCGGCGCGGGGCCGACGAGCCGCACGGGCTCGGCCGGGAAGGAGGGATCGATCTGGTCCCAGCTGGTGACGGTGGAGTCCCGCTTCCACAGCGAGCCGATCTGCGCCGTGGTGAGGCACTGTGCCCAGGTGTTCTCCTTCGGCACCACGATGGGCAGCAGGTGGTGCGCGATCTCGAATCCGACCACCTTGTCCTTGCAGGCCGGGTCGGTCAGCGCGAACGATGCCCCGGCGATGTCGGCCTGGCCGGCGCAGAGCTTGATGAGGCCGTCGTCGGTGTCGGTCGCGCTCACCTGGACGGTGACGCCCTTCTGCGCCTCGCGGAACATCGCGTACGCGGTCCCCGTGATCGGTGCGACCTCGGCGGAGCCGGTCGCGATCACCGTGTTGGGGCCGGCCGGCACCGCGGTCCGGGTCGCGGTGGCGTCGTCGGCGCTGATCCCGGCGGCCTGCTCGGCGGAGCGCATCGAGTCCGCCGGGAACTGGGGGTGCTGGTCGATGGTCGACGGCGGCAGCGGTCCGGTGTCGGCGGCTGTGATGGCGGCGGGGTCGCTCCCGTCGTCCGTGAGCACGAGGCCGAGAGTCACGCTGCCGGCGACGAAGACGACGAGAGCCGCGGCGGCGGCGAGGAGCCAGCGCGTCGACCCGAACGGCCCGACCGGCCGGGTCCCTGGTCGTGGCCTGCTACCCGGGCTTCCTGCCGCGGGCCCACCGGCTGTGGGCCCACCGGCTGTGGGCCCGGCGGTGCCTGCCGGGGGCTGGTGGCCGGCAGCTGTCGCGCGCTCCGTCAGCGCGGTGAGTGCGGTGACCGGCGCCACGGGCTCGCCACCCGGGCCAGCGAGGCCACCCGCGACGGCACCGGGCGGGACGTCGACCGGCGAGCTCACCGCCGGCGGCCGGCTCACCGGCGGAATGCTGGGCGGCGGGGTGGTCACGTAGGCCGCCGGTCCGAGCACCACGGTCTGGGAGCCGGCCGGCTCGGCCGGGCTCTCCGCCTCGGCGAGCAGCGCGGCGCCCAGCGCCAGGTCGGAGTCGGCCTCGATCCCGCGGCGGCCGATGCCGCCGAGCGACTCGTCGAGCAGCCTGCCGACGAGGGGGAGGCGCGCTCCCGGGCCGCGCATGACCAGGAGCGACAGGTCCTCCGGCGTGGCCGGAACCGAGCGGATGGCCCGGGCGAGGGCGCGCACGGCGTCCTCGATCATCGGCCTGACGAGGGTCTCGTACTCGTCCCGGGTGACCGTCACGCTGATCGCGTCGCCGGTACCGGAATCGGCGGCGCTCACCTCGATCCGGGCGCTCTCCTGGATGACCAGCTCCTCCCGCGCCGCCGCGCACGCGGCCAGCAGGGGGTCGGATGCCGATGCCGACACCGGTGGTGTCGTCGATGCCAGGGGCGGTGTCGACACCGGAGGCGGTGGCGTGGCGGTTTCCGCCGCAGTGCCGTGCGCAGTGCCGTGTGCAGTGCCGTGTGCAGCGCCGTCCGTGGTGCCGTCCTTGGCGCCGGGGCCTGCGAGGGAAGAGGAGGCAGCCGCGTCCGGAGTGGGCGCTGTCGCGGCCAGCCGGGCGGCGGCGGCAAGCACGTGGGTCCGCAGCAGCTCGTCCAGCATCGAGGTGGTCGCGTCGGAGAGCCCGACCGGGCCGCCCGCGACCACGAACCCGGCTGGCATGGCCGCGTGCACGGCTGCCTCGAACCAGCCGGTGCCCAGGTCGAACGTGCCTACATAGCTGCCCGGGGTGGCCCTGCCAGCTCGGTTGAACAGGGCCGCGGACGCTTCGGCCGCGGTGCGCACGGTGAGCGCGACGTCGGCCTCGACCCGGGCGAGCGCGTCCGCCAGGCCTTCGCGTCGGCGCTGCGGCCAGCTGCCGGGGACGACCACCAGCACCAGGTCCGGTGCGGTGCCGCGAGCTGCGGTGACCGCCTCCACCAGCCATGACAGGTAGCGCGCCACCAGGGCCGAGGCGCTGTAGCCAACGCTGCCGACGAGAATGGGAGTGGGATCGCCGAGCCGCTCGACGAATCGTTCCGCAATGTGGCCCCGGTCGGACCGGGCCAGCCTGGCGGCGGCCGGGCCGCCGCGTGCGGTGCCGTCAGGGCTCAGGTGAAGAATCGTGGGCACCGCCGCCGATGTTCCGATCGGAACGAGGCTCGGCCATCCCGCCTCGGCGACCGCGACGGTTGTTTCGGATACTCCCAGATCGATTCCGAGCTGATACCCCATGCTTTCCCCCCTGACGTCCCATCACAGCGCGAAGATGGTACCCAGAGGGATTGCGGGTGCGATACCGCACCCACATGGGATTTGTGTGGGCGGTGGCGCCGGGGCGGAACGCGGAGGCTGCACCGTGGCGGGTGTCGCTACCGGCACCTCGTGCGTCGGGAGCACGCTGTCACGGTGGTGCTGACGGGTTGCGGATGCGGCTATGGCTCCTCGACCGGGACGATGTCCTTTCCGAGGGGCAGCAGCGAAACCGGAATGAGTTTGAAGTTGGCCAGGCCAAGCGGTATTCCGATGATCGTCAGGCAGAGCGCGATGCCGGTGGTCAGATGCCCGAGCGCAAGCCACCAGCCGGCGAGCAGGATCCACAGGATGTTGCCGATCAGTGACGCGCTTCCGGTGTTCGGCTTGTCCACCACTCTGCGTCCGAACGGCCACAAAGCGTAGTTTGCCATACGCAGCGAAGCGATGCCGAACGGAATGGTGATGATGAGGATGAAGCAGATCAGCGCGGCCAGGGCGTAGCCGATCGCCAACCACACTCCGCACAGCACCAGCCAGATCACGTTGAGTAGGATGCGCATCGCTGTCGCCGCCTCCCTGGGTCGTGCGCTCAGGTGTGCTCATGGAACTCCGTGCGGGCGGGGCGGGTGCCGCCCGCGCCGTTCTCCGGGGCGGGAGCCGCCCTCCGCGCCCGGGTTCAGATCGGTCCCGGGGCGCGGCGATCACCGCGTTGACCGGCCCGGAACTCCTGCCCCGGATGGACCTCCCCGGACGGGTCGAGAGCTGTTCGACCTGCCTTACCACGGTCACCCGCGGTACGGGTGGGCCCGCCGGGTGGCGGTGACCGTGTGCAGGCGCCCGAGCCGCGGCCCCTTTCCGCCTCCCTGTTGTCTTTTCCGTGGGCAGACACGATCACAGGCGCCCACGCAGCGTGGTGCTCCTCACAGCTCGTGTGCAGCGCTGCCGGCCTCATGGTGCTTTCCGGGCATGGTCGCGGTGCCTGCATGCCCCGTTCTCGGGCCGCCAAACGATGGCGGGACGGCAATCGTGCCGGTGGCGCGTATGGGCTGGGGACCACCCGCGACGCGCAGACTGGAGTACGGTTTGCGGCAGTTGATGAAATAGACCGTTTTGTCCGTTTGACAACACGACGTGAGCAAGCGGTGCCGGTGAATGAGTGGCAACGCGAAAGCGGTACTCCACGGGCGGGACTGAGGTATCCGGTGACGATCGAGACCGAGACGGCGGAGCTGGTGGACCAGTGGTTCGCCGAGATCACCGCGGTCGATCTCCTGCCGCTCACCGCCGCGGACGCCCGCGCCTGGCTGGCACGTCTGGCGGCGGAGCTCCTCCGAGCGGTGTGCGCCGAGCCGTTCCGGCCCGAGATCGGCTACGAGACCGGTGCCCGGCTCGTGCACGGGCAGGTGATCTCCGGTGAGGCGCTGGGGCGGACCGTGCGGCTGCTCGGCCGCCAGCTGGCCACCCTGGCCCATCGGACCGACCCGGGCCGGCCGGCGTCGGCGACAGGCCCGGTGCTTCTCGCCGGGCGGATCGCGGACCTGCTGGGCGAGCTCGTACGAGGCCACACGGAAGCCCTCCGGGAGCGGACCCGGGACGGCCACGCCGCCGTCCGACGGGCAGATCTCGGTGCCCGCGCTCATGCCGAGCGGGCGCAGCGGATCTGGCAGCGCAGGCTGGACGCCGTCCTGAGCGGTGCCTCGCTGGGCATGCTCGTCGCTGACCGCACCGGGCGGATCGTCGAGGCCAGCGACTCCGCACTGGACCTGCTCGGCCTGGCCGCGCACCGCCCGCCGACGGCCTGGCCGCTGCGTGAGATCGTCCACCCGGCGGACCGGGAAGTCGTCGGACGGCTGTGGCGGGAGGCCCGCCGCGGGCGTTCTCGCGCCGAGTGCCGCATTCTGCGACCCGACGGGACGCCGATGTGGGTGGCGATGACCCTGTCGACCACCCAGGGCGGTGCCGGCGACTGGTTCGGCGTCGCGATGCTCGAGGACATCACCGAGCGCCGCCGGCTGCAGGAGGAGATCCGGCTGCACGCCCGGCGCGACGCGCTGACCGGGCTGGCGAACCGGACCGCGTTCCTCGACAGCCTGCAGGCGGCGTTCCGGACCGCCGGGCCCGCGACGCGGATCGGCCTGTGTTTCCTCGACCTCGACCGGTTCAAGATGATCAATGAGGGGTTCGGGTACGAGGCGGGCGACCAGCTGCTCATCGAGGTGGCCCGCCGGCTCGACCGGGTCGTCACCGCGACACCGCCCGCGGGCACCGTGGCCCGGATGGGCGGTGACGAGTTCATGATTCTGGTACCGGACAGCGCCGGGATCGACACGGTCACCGGCATCGCCCGACAGGCCCTCACCGCCCTGCGCGACCCCGTCCGCGTCGACGGCCGGGACCTGCCGGTCACCTGCAGCATCGGTGTGGTCGAGATGGCTGTCGCCGAGACCCGGCCCGCCGACCTCATCGCCGCCGCCGACGCCTCACTGACCTGGGCGAAAAGCGGAGGGAAGGATCGATGGACGGCGTTCGACGCTGACCGGGGCACCCGGGAGGCGACCCGGGGCCTGCTGTCCCGCTCGATGGGCCCCGGTCTGGCCCGAGGTGAGTTCTCGCTCGTCTACCAACCGATCGTCGACCTGGGTGGCGGTGCGATGGCCGGTGCCGAAGCGCTGCTGCGCTGGGACCATCCCCGGCTCGGGCCGACCCGTCCCGGTGAGTTCATCGACCTGGCCGAGGACACCGGCTTCATCGTCCAGCTGGGGGAGTGGGTGCTCGAGCGGGCGTGCGAGACGGCGAGGGACTGGCCAGCGCACATGTTCATCAGTGTCAACCTCTCCGCCCGCCAGCTGCGTGAGCCGGGCCTGATCGACGTGGTCGAGGGCATCCTGGCCCGCACTGGTCTGCCGCCGGAGCGGCTCCAGCTCGAGCTCACCGAGACCGTGCTCATGGACTCCGGCGGTGAGCAGCTCACCGCGCTGCACGGGCTGAGCGCGCTCGGCGTGCGCATCGTCATCGACGACTTCGGTACCGGCTGGTCGAACTTCGCCTACCTGTCGACCATGCCGGTGCGCGGGCTGAAGCTCGCCGGCCTGTTCGTCGCCAAACTCGGCCAGGGCACCGAGCCGAGCCGGGACGACCACCTGGTCGAGGCGATCGTGGAGTTCGCCCGCAAACTGCGGTTGTCGGTCACCGCCGAGGGTGTGGAGACACCTGGACAGGCCGCGGCGCTGCGCGCGTTCGGCGCCGATCTCGGGCAGGGCCACCTGTTCGGCGAACCGGCCCGGGTTGACGAGTTCACCGCGACGTTGCTGCGCCAGGCCTTCGCCGCCACCTGACGCGGGTTCGCCCGCCGGCCGCGATGTCGGATTCCTGCTGGACCTGACCGGCTCCGCGCGCGAATCCTGGACAGGTGCCCACCCCCGACGAGCAGCCGCGGGCGGCCGGTGCCACGGGTCCCGTGGCACCGCTGCCGGACCCCGAGCTGTGCGCGCGCGCCGTGCGATCCCGCGATGCCCGCTTCGACGGGTGGTTCTTCGTCGCGGTCACCTCGACCGGCATCTACTGCCGGCCCAGCTGCCCGGCGAGACCGCCACGCACCGAGAACATGCGCTTCCATCCGACCGCCGCGTCGGCGCAGCGGGCCGGTTTCCGGGCCTGCAAGCGCTGCCGTCCCGATGCCAGCCCCGGGTCGCCGGCCTGGAACCACCGGGCGGACGTCGTCGCCCGGGCCGTGCGGCTCATCGCGGACGGCGTCGTCGACCGCGACGGCGTCCCCGGGCTGGCCGTCCAGCTCGGGTACAGCATCCGGCAGGTCGAGCGCCAGCTGCTGGCCGAACTCGGCGCCGGCCCGCTCGCGCTCGCCCGTGCGCAACGCGCGCAGACCGCACGGCTCCTGCTCGAAACCACGACCATGAGCATGGGCGACGTCGCGACAGCCGCCGGCTTCGGCAGCATCAGAGCCTTCAACGGGACAGTGCGCGAGGTCTTCGCGACCGCCCCCGGTGACCTGCGGTCGGCCGCCATGGCGATCTCGCCCACCTCGCCCACCTCGCCCACCACGGCCACCTCGGGACCCATCTCGGCGGTGGTGCCGACCACCACGGCGAGGTCGTCCGCTCCGGCGACGTCCTCGCTGACGGTGCGCCTGCCGTTCCGCGGGCCGCTGCATCCCGACGAACTGTTCGGGCATCTTGTCGCGACGGCCGTCCCGGGTGTGGAGGAGTGGCGAGAGGGCGCCTACCGCCGCTCGCTGCGGACGCCCCACGGGTACGCGATCGTCGCGCTGCGGCCGCTGCCGGACCAGATCGCCTGTCGGCTCTCCCTGACCGACATGCGGGATCTCGGCCCGGTCATCGCCCGCTGCCGACGGCTCCTCGACCTGGACGCCGATCCCGAGGCGATCGACAGCCAGCTCGCCCGCGATACCGCGCTGGCTCCGCTGATCGCCCGTGCCCCGGGCCGGCGGGTTCCGCGCACCGTCGACGCGGCCGAGTTCGCGGTGCGCGCGGTGCTCGGGCAGCAGGTGTCGATCGCCGCGGCCCGCCGGCTCGCCGCCCGGCTGGTCCAGGCTGCCGGTCAGCCGATCCATGACCCGGACGGGGGACTCACCCACCTGTGGCCGAGGACCGCCGATCTCGCCCGGCTCACCGCGGACGCCCAGGTGCCCGCCATGCCGGCGGCGCGGCGACGGACCTTGACCGCGCTGGTCGCGACCCTCACCGCCGGTGAGATCGAGCTCGGCGCAGGCGGTGACTGGGCGCGAGGCAGAGCAGCCCTGGCGGACCTGCCCGGAATCGGCCCGTGGACGATCGAGACCATCGCCATGCGGGCCCTCGGCGACCCGGACGCCTTTCCCGCCGGGGATCTGGGTGTCCGACGGGGTGCGGCACGCCTCGGGCTGCCCGCCGGCCGCGCCGCGCTGGTCGCCCGTGCCGAGGCCTGGCGGCCCTGGCGGGCGTACGCCGTCCAGCACCTGTGGGCACTGCAGGACAACGCGCGAGGAGAGGAAGAGCAGTGACCCGTCACACGCACACCGTCATCGACAGTCCGATCGACCCGCTGACTCTGGTGGCGAGGGACGGCGAGATCGTCGGCCTGTTCATGGCCGGCGGACGTCACCTGCCCGACCCGGCCTGGTTCGGCGACCGCGACGACACGGCCTTCGGCGAGGCGGCCCGCCAGCTCGACGAGTACTTCGGCGGGGGGCGGACGGCCTTCGACCTGCCGCTGCGGCCGGCCGGCACGGACTTCCAGCGGCGGGTCTGGGCGGCGCTGCGGGAGATTCCCTACGCGGTGACGATCTCGTACGGGGAGCTGGCACGGCGGATCGGGCAGCCGAGTGCGTCGCGTGCCGTCGGGCTGGCCAACGGCCGGAACCCGATCGGGATCGTCGTCCCCTGCCACCGCGTGATCGGCACGAACGGCAGCCTCACCGGCTACGCCGGCGGTCTGCACCGCAAGAGCCGGCTGCTGGCACTCGAACAACGCGCAGCGGGCGTCTCGCTGCTGTGAGCCGGGGCCACCCGCGGCCGGGGGCCCCGCGGGTGGGCTCAGCGCGGCCGGCCACGGCGGCGCTTCTCCCTCCCGACCAGAATGTCGAGCCCGAGGTTGTCAGGCGGTGCCGCCTCGGTGCCGGGGGCCCGGCGTGGCGCCGCCGGGACGGGGCGGTAGCGGGTGAGCGCCGCGAGCGAGTACCCCGCGGCCGGGCCCGGCACCTGAGCCGGGACTGGCGGGACCGCCGGCGCCGTCGTGTGCGTCGGCAGCCGCGCCGCCGCCGGCAACGGCTCGCCGCTGCCGGCGGGGAAGCCGGACCGTCGACGCTGCGCCGCGCGGTAGGCCTGACGGCGCGCTATGGGAGCGGTGATCGGGTCGATCGGCGAGTTCGTCGACGGCTCCGAAGGACTGGCCGAACCGCCGGTGCCGGGCTGGCGGCGGCTGGCGGCTCTGGCAGCCTCCTGGGCTCCGGCCGCTTCCGCGGCCGCGGAAGCGGAAGCCCCGGTGGCGTCCGTGGTCCCGCCGGTCCCGCGGCGGCGGGACCGGTTCGGAGCCGGTGGCTCGCCCGCGGGACCGAACCAGTCGAAGGACCTGCTCCGGCCGCGGAGAGCTGTGTTCTCCGCCTGGACGATGACCAGCAGCGCGGTCGCGAAGGCGGCCCTTGTCCGAGCCTCGTCCAACTGCCGTGACAGCTCGGCGACGTAAGCCGCGTCGACCGTGGGTTCGTCGGTCTCGGGGGCCGGCTGCCCGTCCGGGTCAACCGTGACGCCGAAGGCCTCGACATGCATCAGGCGCAGCTGTTCCAGCTGCTGGGGCAGCTCCGGGTCGGCGGCGGCGAAAAGGAGCTGGAGGTAGACCTCGATGACACGCCATTCGATCGCCTTCTCGCCACGGAACTGCCGGCTCAGATCACGTGTTCGCGAGCGTTGGACCTTTGTGGGCTCACTCTTGCTCCACAGCTCTCGAGCCACCATTTCGTAACTGACCCGGTAGGGGTTGTTCAGCTCGTTTAAGCGAGTGAGCAGGACTTTCTGCGGACCATCACCGAGATCGGCGCGCGGCCCTTTGGGGCGGGCTCCCGCGAGGGTCACCCACACACCGTCCGGGCGTGCACTGCCAGCCTGGCCGAAGGACGCGTTCGCGGCACGGCGTGGATCCTCTCTCTGCTTCGATCGTCCGCGTGCCCTCGGGGCGCCGGACGGCGGGACGGTGGCGCCAGTGCGGTCGCCGGCAGCCCCTTCTGATTGTTGCGCATGATACGTGGCGTGTGCCTGTGATGGGTCGACGCGTCGAATCTGGCCGGCAGGTTCGTTGTCGGGCGAACGATCGTGGCGGGTGAAGTGTGGTCCCTTCTGGTTCCCATCGGACTGGTTAGCCGCGGCCGGGTCGATCTCGTTCGCGCGCCTTGACGAACGACTCCTGGCCGTGTCGCGCCGTACGCGTTCTCGCATCTGCATTCCCCTTTCCCTGGGTGCGAGCGGCGAGTGGGTACCGGGTGGGTGCCGCAGGCCCAGAAAACTGGGTGCCGGGATGCGCGGCAAGCACGCACAACCGGATCAATCGGACATCTTCGCGCCGATCTTCATCGCTCAGGGGAGGCGGGGTCGTCGCAATTTCGTCTCAATCGCATGCTGATGCGCCAACTGGGACTTCAGGCTGTTCTGAGGGGGCTCAAGGGCCACCTGGGGGTCGCCGGGTGGCCGGAGCGGGGGCCGAACGGAGCTCGTCCTGTCGCAACCAGATCCAGGCCGGCCGGGGCATGTACCCGTCCCTGTCCCGGCCGCCCGGGGACCAGACGCGGACTCGTCGCGGGCCGGTTGCGGACGAGTTCCCGGGCTGGCGTCCGAACGTCCGCGGCTGGTCCCCGGGACGGCTTCCCGGCCCCTCCTGACGGGTTCCCGATCTGGATCGGTAGTTGATCGACATGCCGTTCCGTCGGACGACATGATCTGGTTTCGCTGGATCAGAAATCCAATTCTAGTTTCTGGATACACCGCTCTTGAATCCGGGAGCACCCTTCTCCAGGCAGGGGGGAGGCGGGCTGTGGGGTATCAGTCGACGAGCGCGTCGATAACGACCCGGCTGGCCTCCGCCGCGCCGAATGTCGGCGGCTGCGGCCGGCTCTCCGGGGTACCCAGGCGGACGACGACGGTTCCCGAGCCAGGATCGATCTGCACGATCTGATTTCCGAGCCCGATCGCCCAGAACATGTCATCCGGCGCACCGGGCACCAGGCGGCCCTGTCGGGTCGCCGGATCCGCCGCCGCGGAAATGTCGGAGGCGGCCAGCGGCTGCGCCAGGACACCCTCGTGGTTAAGCCACCACAGATATCCGTAGGCCGCGTTCATTTCCGTGGACGACGGCCCGGTCGCCGCGGTGACCCAGTCGCTCGAGACGATCTGGTCGCCGGCCCAGTCGCCGTCACGCAGCATCAGGTAGCCGAACCGGGCGAGGTCCCGGCAGGTCGACTGCAGGCCCATGAAGGCGAGGGTGTTGCCGGCGGCGTCGGTCGTCATGGTGCTGTCGTTCATGCCGATCGGCGCGAAGACCCGCTCGCGTGCGAAGTCGATGACTTCCTGGCCGGTGGAGCCGCGCAGGACCTCTTCCAGCGTCTGCACGGCCGAGTTGTTGTAGGCCCAGACCTCTCCGGGCCGCCTGTCCTGGGGGAGCCCGACGGCGAAGGCGGTCTTGTCCTCGGCCCTGATCAGCTCGTCGTAATCGATCCCGACGCTCCACCGCCGCCCCGAGTCATTGCTGACCAGGTCGCGAACGGTCACAGCCTCGGCCGGGGTGCCCTTCCACGGGGCGACCCAGGTGGACGCGGAGTCGTCCAGGCTCAGGTCACCATCGTCCTGGGCGATACCCACCAGGGTGGACGTCAGCGACTTCGTCACCGAGTAGACCGCGGCGGGGGTCTCGGCGGTGGCCCCGCGGAAGTACCACTCGCCGGCGATCTTCCCGTCGCGGGAGACCAGGAGGCACGTCGACTTTCCCTGCTCGGCGGTGGTGGCGATCTTCTCCAGCTCGGCCGGGTCGAAGCCGACCGACCGTGGGTCCACCGTCTCCCAGGTGTCACCGGGTACGGCGGACTGTGACAGGGCCCCGGCTGGCGGGGCGCCCGTCGGCGAGGGTGCGGCGGCGGGCTCGTCGGGCGCGGTCTCGCCGCCAGAACAGCCTGCAGCCAGAAGTAAGGCGCCTGCTGCCGAGGCAAGACAGAGGGCGAGCCGGGATGGTCGTCGCATCGGGAACCTCGTTAGGGCCGGAGCTACGGAAACGAGGTGTGACCGTATCCGTACTCATCCGGCCCGGAAAACCAAAAGCCGCAAGGCGGGCCCTGGGTGCCCTGGTTGGTCAGGACCTGGCGAGGTGGCGGCTGATGACGAGGCGCTGGATCTGGTTGGTGCCCTCGAAGATCTGCATGACCTTCGCCTCACGCATGTACCGCTCGACCGGGAAATCCTTTGTGTAGCCGGCACCACCGAGGACCTGGACGGCATCCTCGGTCACCTTCATCGCCGCGTCCGTCGCGACGAGCTTGGCGATCGACGCGGCGCGCCCGTAGGGCAGGCCGGCGTCGCGGCGCCGGGCGGCGGCGAGGGTGGTGGCACGCGCCGACTCGACGGCCGCGGCCATGTCGGCGAGCAGGAACCCGAGGCCCTGGTGATCGATGATCGACTTGCCGAACGCCTGCCGTTCCTTCGCGTAGGCGACCGCGTCGTCGAGAGCCCGCTGGGCGAGCCCGACCGCGGTGGCGGCGATGCCGAGCCGCCCGGAGTCGAGCGCCGAGAGCGCGATCGACAGCCCCTGCCCGCGCTCGCCGACCAGCCGCGACGCCGGCACCGGCGTGTCGTCAAAGCTGATCTGGGTGGTGGGAGAGGCGGTCAGACCCATCTTCTTCTCCGGCGGGTGGAACCGGATGGCGGGGTTGTCCGCGTCGACGAGGAAACAGGAGATACCACCACGGGTGTCCTGGGACGTCCGCGCGAACACGGTGTAGAAGTCGGCGGCCCCGCCATGGGTGACCCAGGCCTTCGTGCCGTTGAGCACGTAGCCGCTGTCGGTGGGGGTCGCCGTCACCCGCATCGCCGCCGGGTCCGAGCCCGCGTGCGCCTCGGAGAGGCAGTAGGCACCCAGCAGGTCGCCGGACAGCAGCCGGGGCAGCAGTTCCTCCTGCTGCGCCGGGGTGCCGAAGGTCGCCAACGGGTAGCAGGACAGCGCGTGGACGCTGACGCCGACCGCCACGGCCGACCACCGGTACGAGATCTCCTCCAGGACCTGGAGGTACACCTCGTAGGGCTGCTCACCGCCGCCGAAGCGCTCCGGGTAGGGCAGGCTCAGCAGACCGGCCTGGCCGAGCACCGCGAACTCCTTGCGCGGGAACCGGCTCTCGGCCTCGTACTCGACCACGATGGGCGCCAGCTCGCGGTCGCAGATCGTCGCGGCGAGCTCGACCAGCTCCTTCGCCTCCGATGACGGGAGCTGGCGTTCGGCGGGCATCGTGACCTCCGGTGCGTCGGCGGCGACCGCCGCGGACCCCGGCGCGTACCGGAGATCCGCGGCGATCCGGCGTCCATGTCGGAACGTGGGACCGCAGTAGTTTTGTACCGCGATTCGGCGGCCCGTGACGGGCCCGCCGGAACCGGCGCCAGGACGCGTGGGGCCGTTCTGTGGATCAGCAGTCCCTGCGGAGGGTGTTGCCGGGCGGGTAGGGGCACGGTTCGCCGGGCTGGCAGCCGGCAGCGGTGGTGAGCAGGCCCAGCGCCGCGGTGGCGACGATCGTCACCGCGATACGGCGGACCGGGCGGGTGGAACGGTTCATGGCGGTGTCCCTTCAGGCCCTCCCCGATCCGGTCCTCCCTACCGTCTCCCGGATGCGGAAGGCGCGCGGGCGCGCGATGCCACGGTGTGCCCTCTCGTCTCCGTGCGTCCTGCGTCGCTGTCCCGCGCGGGATTGTGATGGTCTGCCGATGTTCTCCGGTTGTTGGTGTGTATCCGAGATACTGAGATGCGGGTAGGTCGCCGGAAGCCGGACAGTCGGGCCAGGTGCTCGCGGGTTCGTCCGAAGGTGGCGGAACCGGCCTCCGTCGTGGGCCGTCCTGAAGGACGATGCGAGGGTGCGTCCCTGCAACCGGGGGCGCACGGTCCGCGATGACCTGGGGTCGCGGGCCGTGGGGGGATCAGGCGGGGCAGGACGGACTGGGGGCCGTCGAGGGAGGAAGGTCGATGGTCAACATGAACCCGGGTGACCGTGGTTGGCAGGGAGAGCGGTTCGCCCAGGCCCGCCGGTTCGCCGGCCAGGCGAGGCAGGACCGCACGACCGGTTGGTACATCCCGCTGGTGATCACCGTGATCGGGGCCGGTGCCTCGTTCGACGCGTTCGGGCGCGGGTTCGGCTTCCTGTACGGGTGGGGTCTGGCGATCGCGTTCGTCGTGCTGACGTGGTCCACGATCCGGGTGATCCCGGCGATGCTCGACGATCTCAACGTGCGGCGGGAAAGCTGGCCGCGCAAGTTCAGCACGATGCTCAACGCCCCGGTGCGCAGCCGCGGGATCTTTCTGCTCGCCGCCGCGCTGCCGGTCTTCGTCGCGCTGCTGAAGACGGTGGGCTTCTACATCATCGGCGGCCTGCTGATCGTCGGTGTGGTGCTGGCCGTGGCCATGGCGGTCTCCTGGGTGCTCGAGCGCCGCTGAGCCCCGTGGCCGCGGCGCGGTTGCGCCGGCGACCATGGCGCGTTGACGCATTCCGGCCCCGTGTTCCCGTGCCGTGTCTCCTCGGAGGCCTGGGCGCGGGGACCGGGGCCGGTCTGGTCCTGCTCCTATCCGTGTTCTGCTCGTATCCGCCCATCCGCCCATCCGCCCATCCGCCAGGCGCACCCGAGCGGCGGATTCAGTCGTACTCTCCGTATCGGCCTGCCGCAGTCCGGGACGACCCGGCGACCCGATGACCGATGACCGATGACCGACGGCCCGCCGACGGAGATCACATGCTTGTCAGACTGCTGAGGAGCCATCTCGCGCCCTATACCAGGGCGGTCTCGCTGCTGGTGGCGCTGCAGTTCACCGCGACGCTGGGCATGCTCTACCTGCCGACGCTGAACGCCGACATCATCGACAACGGGGTCGTGCCCGGCGACACGGGCTACATCGTCCGCCTCGGCGGGGTGATGCTCGCGGTCACGCTCCTGCAGGCGGCCTGCTCGGCCGGCGCGGTGTTCTTCGGCGCGCGCACCGCGATGGGGGTCGGGCGAGACATCCGTGCCTCCGTGTTCGCGCGGGTGCAGTCCTTCTCCGCCCGGGAGATCGGCCGGTTCGGCTCGCCGTCGCTCGTCACCCGGGCGACGAACGACGTCCAGCAGGTCCAGATGATGCTGCTGATGTCGTTCACGATGATGATCTCGGCGCCGATCATGTGCCTGGGTGGCATCGCGCTGGCGGTGCACCAGGATGCGACGCTCTCCCTGCTCCTTGTCGGGATCGTCCCGGTCCTGGCCGGGATGATCGTGTTGATCATCCGGCGGATGCAGCCGCTGGGCCGCGGTATGCAGGAGCGCCTCGACGAGGTCAACCGCATCCTGCGCGAGCAGATCAGTGGCCTGCGCGTGATCCGGGCCTTTGTGCGGGACGGCCACGAGAAGCGCCGGTTCGTCACGGCGAACGCCGACCTCACCGACATCTCACTGCGGATGGGGCGCCTGATGGCGCTGCTGTTCCCGCTGGTGCTGACGGTGGTCAACATCTCCAGCATCGCTGTCATCTGGTTCGGTGCCTACCGCATCGACAGCGGTGGCATGGAGATCGGGGCGCTGACCGCCTTCCTCAGCTACCTGATGCAGATCCTGATGTCGCTGATGATGGCCACCTTCATGTTCGCGGTGATCCCGCGGGCCGAGGTGTGCGCGGAGCGCATCCAGGAGGTGCTGTCGACGGAGTCCACGCTGCGCCCGCCCGCCGAGCCGGTGCGGACGCTGGCCCGGCGCGGTGAGCTGGAGCTGCGCGACGTCGGCTTCCGCTACCCGGGCGCGGAGGAACCGGTGCTGCGCGAGATCAGCCTGCGGGTCGCACCGGGGCAGACCGTGGCGGTCATCGGCAGCACCGGCAGCGGCAAGTCCACCCTGCTCGGCCTCGTCCCCCGGCTGTCGGACGTCTCCGAGGGCTCGGTGCTGATCGACGGCGTGGACGTCCGCGGCCTCGACCCGAAGCTGCTCGCCGAGACAGTCGCTCTCGTGCCGCAGAAGCCGTACCTGTTCACCGGGACGATCGCGTCGAACCTGCGCTACGGCAACCCGGAGGCGACCGACGACGAACTCTGGTGGGCGCTCGACATCGCGCAGGCCCGGGAGTTCGTGACGGCCATGCCGGACGGCCTGGACACCCCGGTCTCCCAGGGCGGCACGAATGTCTCCGGGGGCCAGCGCCAGCGCCTCGCGATCGCGCGGGCGCTGGTCCGGCGCCCGGAGATCTACCTGTTCGACGACTCCTTCTCGGCGCTCGACTACGCCACCGACGCCCGGCTGCGGGCCGCGCTGGCCCGCGACACCGCGGCGGCGACCAAGGTCATCGTCGCTCAGCGGGTGGCGACGATCCGCGACGCCGACCAGATCATCGTCCTGGACGAGGGCCGGATCGTCGGTGCCGGTACTCACCAGGAGCTCCTGGCGGAGAACGCGACCTACCGTGAGATCGTCTTCTCACAGCTCACCGAGGAGGAGGCAGCGGCATGACGCGCCCACCGGCGGGCGGCGTACGCCCGATGCCCGGCCCCGGTCGCTTCTTCAGCGCCGGCGGCGAGAAGGCCGGCGACTTCCAGGTCTCGATCCGGCGCCTGCTCGGGCTGCTGAGCCGGCAGCGCGTGCTGCTGCTGCCCGCCATCGGGCTCGCCGTCGTCAGCATCGCCCTCACCGTGACGGGCCCGCGGCTGCTCGGGCACGCCACCGACCTGGTGGTCGCCGGCCTGATCGGCTCGCGCCTGCCCGCGGGGACATCCCGGGCGGAGGCGGTCGCGCGGCTGCGGGCAGAGGGCCACGACACCCAGGCCGATCTGCTGGCCTCCGCGGATGTCACCCCCGGCACGGGGATGGACTTCGACGCGATCGGTCGGGTGCTGCTCCTCGTACTGATCGTCTACCTGGTGGCTGGGGTGTTCGGGGTGGTGCAGGCCCGGCTGACGAACCGGGCGCTGCAGCGCATGCTCAACGACCTGCGGGACGACGTCCAGGCGAAGATCACTCGGCTGCCGCTGCGGTACTTCGACCGCGGCCAGCGCGGGGAGGTGCTCAGCCGGGTCACCAACGACATCGACAACCTGGGGCAGTGCCTGCAGCAGAGCCTCGCACAGGTCGTCGTCTCCGTCCTGACCATCATCGGCGTACTGGCGATGATGGTCTGGATCTCCCCGCTGCTGGCGTTGATCGCCGTTGTGACGGTGCCGGTGTCGCTCGTCGTGACCACCCGCATCGGCCGGATCGCCCAGCCGCAGTTCGTCGGCCAGTGGAAGACGACCGGGGCCCTCAACGGCCACATCGAGGAGATGTACACCGGGCACGCGCTGGTGCGTGCCTTCGGCCGGCAGGAGGAAGCCGCCGAGACGTTCCGGGAGTACAACGAGCGGCTCTACGAGGCGAGCTGGCGGGCGCAGTCCATCTCGGGCCTCATGCAGCCGGCGATGCTGTTCATCGGGAACCTGAACTACGTGCTGGTGGCCGTCGTGGGTGGTCTGCGGGTGGCCTCCGGGTCGCTGTCCATCGGCGACGTCCAGGCCTTCATCCAGTACTCACGGCAGTTCAGCCAGCCGCTGACGCAACTGGCCAGCATGGCGAACATGCTGCAGTCCGGGGTCGCCTCGGCGGAGCGGGTCTTCGAGCTGCTGGACGCCGCCGAGCAGGATCCCGACCCGCTGGAGCCCGTCCGGCCCGAGCAGGCCCGCGGCCGGGTCGCCTTCGAGCACGTGGCCTTCCGCTACGAGCCGGACACGCCGCTCATCGAGGATCTGTCGCTGGTCGCCGAACCGGGCCACACCGTCGCGATCGTCGGGCCGACCGGCGCCGGCAAGACCACACTGATCAACCTGCTGATGCGCTTCTACGAGGTCACCGGCGGGCGGATCACGCTGGACGGCGCCGACATCGCCGAGATGTCCCGGGCCCAGCTGCGTTCCTCCATCGGCATGGTGCTCCAGGACACCTGGCTGTTCGGCGGGACGATCGCGGAGAACATCGCCTACGGCGCGGAGGGGGCGACCCGCGAGCAGATCGTCGAGGCGGCCAGCGCCGCGCACGTCGACCGGTTCGTGCGCACCCTGCCCGACGGCTACGACACCGTGCTCGACGACGAGGGTGTCGGCGTCAGTGGCGGTGAGAAGCAGCTCATCACCATTGCGCGCGCGTTCCTCGCCGAGCCGCTCATCCTCGTCCTCGACGAGGCGACGAGTTCCGTCGACACCCGGACGGAGGTGCTGATCCAGCGGGCGATGTCCGGCCTGCGGCACGGCCGGACCGCCTTCGTGATCGCGCACCGGCTGTCCACCATCCGCGACGCCGACACCATCCTCGTCATGGAGGACGGGGCCATCGTCGAGCAGGGCGACCACGTCAGCCTGCTTGCCGCGGACGGTGCCTACGCCCGCCTCTACCGTGCCCAGTTCGCACAGGCCGTGGCAGAAGCCGGCTGACGCCGGCTGACACCGGCTGGGGTCGGCTGACACCGGCCGGGCCGGCGGGCGCGGGAGATCGGGCGGACCAGGGCGGCCAGTAGGCTTGGCGTGCGAGCCGTCGGCGCTCCCGCGCGCCGGGCCGTGAAGACGCCCGGGTGTCGCCGGGCGGGGAACCTCTCGCAAAAGGGTGTTGTGCATGGCGACGGACGAGTCCACGGCGGGTCCCCGCTCCGGGTATGACACCGACTCGGTGACCACCGCCGCCGGCGCCGCCGAGGACGGGACGGTCGTCCGCCTCGCCGGCCGCGTCGTGCTGTGGCGGCGGATGGGCGGGCTGGTCTTCGGCCACATCCAGGATCGCGCCGGGCGGGTGCAGGTCTCGCTGTCCCGCGACGAGCTGGGCGTCGAGACGTTCCAGGAGTGGGCCCGCGCGGTCAAGATCGGTGACTTCGTCGGCGTCACCGGCAGGGTCTACACCACCCGCCGCGGGGAGAAGACCGTCGGCGCCTCCGAGCTCGTCGTGCTCAACCGCACGGTGCGGGCCCTGCCCGACAAGTGGCAGGGGCTGTCCAACATCGAGGCCCGGCTGCGCCGGCGCTACCTCGACCTGCTGGTCAACAACGACTCCCGGGAGCGCTTCCGTACCCGCGCCCGGACCATCTCCCGCATCCGCCGCTTCCTCGACGACAACGACTTCCTCGAGGTCGAGACGCCGATGCTGCAGGAAGCCGCGTCCGGTGCGGCCGCCCGCCCGTTCGTCACCCACCACAACGCCCTCGGCGAGGACTTCTACCTGCGCATCTCGCCGGAGACGTTCCTCAAGCGCGTGGTCGTGGGCTCGCTGGACCGCGTCTACGAGCTCGGCCGGAACTTCCGCAACGAGGGTATGGACCCCTCGCACCTGCAGGAGTTCACGATGCTCGAGTGGTACGCGGCCTACTGGGACTACCGCGACAACATGCGGTTCGTCCGGGAGATGGTGCTGGCCGTCCTCGACGACGTGTTCGGCAGCCGCACCGTCACCTATGACGGGGTGAAGCTCGACTTCGGCGCCGACTGGCCGGAACTCGACTATCGTGCCGAGGTCGCCCGGCACAGCGGCATCGACCTGACGGTCGTCCGTGACCTGCCGACCCTGCGGGCCCGGATCGCCGAGCTCGGGCTGGAGGTCGACGACGCCGCCTCCTACGCGGGACTCGTGGACCTGCTCTACAAGAAGACCGTGCGCCCGCATCTCGTCCAGCCGTGCTTCCTGGTGCACCATCCGGCGGAGCTGGTGCCGCTGGCGCGGCGCAGCGACGCCGACCCGTCCCGCCTCGACATGTTCCAGGTCGTGGTGAACGGCTGGGAGCTGGTGAAGGCCTACTCCGAGCTGGTCGACCCGGTCGAGCAGCGTCGGCGGCTGGAGGAGCAGGCCGAGCTGCGGGCTGCCGGCGACGACGAGACGATGATGCTCGAGGAGGACTTCATCGAGGCGATGGAGTACGGCATGCCGCCGATGTCCGGCCTCGGTATCGGTATTGACCGCCTCATCGCGCTGCTCACCGACGCGCCGACCCTGCGCGAGGTCGTCCTGTTCCCGCTGATGCGCGACTCGCGTCGCGGGCAGCAGGCCGACGCCGCTGCCGGTGACGCCGCCGCGGGCGAAACCGGCGCGCGTGACACCGGCGGACGTGATGAACCCGGGGCGGTCTGAGAACCGACTGTCGGCGGACGCGGTTCGCCCGCGGGTCATGCGGCTGACATCCGGCAACGATCGCGCGGCGAACAGCCGTCTCGACACACCTCCGCGAGCAGCGGTGGAAGGGTGAGGTTTCAGGTGGACAAGGACGTCAGGGACGTCGTCGTCATCATCGGTGTGGGCGGCATGGGCCGGGCGATCGCCCGGCGGATCGGCAGTGGCCGCAAGCTCCTCCTGGCCGATGTCAGCGACGCGGCGCTCGATGTCGCCGACGTCCTGCGCGGGGAGGGGCAGGACGTCGCCACCCAGGTGGTCGACGTCTCCAGCCGCGAGTCGGTGGCCGCTCTCGCTGACACCGCAGCCGGCCTCGGCCGGGTCACCCAGGTCGCACACACCGCGGGGCTCTCACCCACGCAGGCCTCGACCGAGGCGATCCTGCGGGTGGACCTGCTCGGCGTCGCGCTGGTGCTCGACGAGTTCGCCCGGGTGATCGCACCCGGCGGGGCGGGAGTCATCATCGCCAGCATGTCGGGGTACCTGGCCGGCCTGACCCCGGATCAGGAATCCGCCGCCGCGACAGTACCCACGGACGAGTTGCTGGACCTGCCGTTCTTCGCCCCCGACGTCCTCGGCTCACCGGGCGCCGCCTACGCCCTGGCGAAGCGGGCCAACATCGTGCGGGTGCAGGCCTCGGCGGCCGCCTGGGGCGAGCGCGGTGCGCGGATCAACTCGATCAGCCCGGGGGTCATCTCCACTCCGATGGGCCAGGGGGAGCTGTCCGGAGAGTCGGGGGCGCAGATGCGGGCGATGGTGGCGATGTCCGCGGCGAAGCGCCTCGGCACGCCGGACGACATCGCCGCCGCCGCGGCGTTCCTGCTCGGCCAGGATGCCACCTACGTGAGTGGCACCGACCTTCTCGTCGACGGCGGAACCGTCGCCGCCGTCCGTCGCCTGCTGCCGACCGGCTGAGGCACCGCCCCCGCCCCCGTCCCCGCACCCGCACCCTGGCCGAACCCGCCTGCCGACCGCCACCCACGTCGCGGTTGACCTGAACCGCGGTTGAGGGAGCAGCCTGAGCCGCGGTGGATGTCGACCGGGCTCGGGCTCCCACGGCCGAGGGCCCTGCGGGAGGGGACAGAGACGTGGCCCTGCGATCAGGCGAGGAACCGGAGACCGACGACAGACGATCAGTCCCGCCAGCGGCGCCAGTCCCGTCGGCCCCGCGGGCCTCGGTGACGCCACCGACGCCACCGATGACGTCCGGTGCCGGCGCGGTCCCGACCGGCCTTGTGTTCACGGTGCTGGTGCTCGGCGGGCTGCTCGTCGTTCTGGACATCACGATCATCAACGTCGCGATCCGGACGTTGGCGGAGGACCTTGACGCAACGCTCCCGGTGATCCAGTGGGTCTCGACCGCTTACACGCTGGCCCTGGCCGTCACCGTCCCGACCAGCGCGTGGCTGGTCGGGCGGTTCGGCGCCCGCCGGGTCTACACCACAGCGCTGGCCGCGTTCGTGCTGGGCTCGGCGCTGTGCGGTCTGGCCTGGGACGTCGGATCGCTCATTGCGTTCCGGGTCCTGCAGGGAATCGGCGGCGGGCTGGTCCAGCCGGTCGCGATGATGATCGTCCTGCGGGCGACCCCGCCCGAGCGCCGCGGCCGCGCGATGGGCCTGCTCGGCCTGCCGGTCCTGGTCGGCCCCGTGATCGGGCCGACGCTCGGGGGTTCGCTCGTCGAGTTCTCCTGGCGGTGGATCTTCCTGGTGAACCTGCCTGTCGGCATCCTTGCTCTCCTGCTCGCGGCCCGCGCGCTGCGCCCGTTCGCCGCCGTGTCCGCGAGTGCCGCCGTGTCCGCGAGTGCCACCATTCCCGCGAGTGCCACCGGATCCGCGGATACCGGCAGCCCACGCGAGCGGCTTGATCTGTTCGGGCTGGGGCTCATCGCGCCTGGACTGGCGCTGTTCGTCTACGGGCTGGCCGAGAGCGGGCGGCAGGGGACGGCGGCCTCCGCCGTGGTCCTCGTTCCCGCCCTCGCCGGCATCGCACTGGTGGCCGGGTTCGCCGTTCGCGCGGTACGCGCGCCGGCCCCGCTGGTCCGGGTCACGCTGCTGCGCCGGCGGGCCGTCGGGTCGGGTGCGCTGACGCTGGCGCTGTTCGCCGCGGCCTACTTCGGGTCGATGCTGGTACTGCCCCTCTACCTGCAGGCCGCGCGCGGGCTGAGTCCGGCGGCGACCGGCATGCTCGGTATCCCGCAGGCACTGGCGACCGGTATCTCCCTGCAGGTGGCGAGCCGGCTGGTCGACCGGGTCCCGCCGACGCGCATCGTCGGCTTCGGCATCGCGCTGGCGACCTGCGGACTGTTCACCGTGCTGCTCCTGCTCGACGCGGACACCCCGTACTGGCAGCTCGTCGTTGCCCTCTCGGTCATGGGCATCGGCGCGGGTTCGACGATCATGCCGACCATGACGACGGCACTGCGCCACCTGGACGACCGGGACGCGCCGTCCGGGAGCACCCTGCTGACCATCACCAACCAGGTGAGTGTCTCGATCGGCACCGCGCTGACGTCGGTGGTGCTCGCCTCGGGCCTCGCGACACGGGGCCTCGGTTCCCTGATCGGCGGCGGTGAGGCCGCCGGGCCGTTCGACGTGGGGCACCCCGGCCAGGCTGGTGGCGGCACGGCGGGTGCGGGCCCGGCGGGTGCCGCTGCGGCGGACACCGCGGCACAGCTCGCCGAGGCGTTCCGGAACACCCTGGGTGTGCCGGTTGGCCTGATGGCGGCTGCGCTGATCGTCGCTCTGACAGCGCTGCCCCGCGGCGGCGGGCGAGCCAGCATCCGGCCGGCCGGCGGGCAGGTGGATGTCGAGGTCGGTCACCGGTCCGGCCACGGCGCCGGACCGGTGACCGATCGCGGGCGCGTCCGGGCCCATGCCCGTGGGCCCGGGGCTTCGTAGCATCGTGGGCATGCCGTCACTGGAGGGCACCACCCGGGTCGACATCTGGATCTGGTCGGTCCGTCTCGTCAAGACGCGGACGCAGGCTGGCGACGCCTGCCGCGGCGGCCATGTCCGGTTGAACGGCGAGCGAGTGAAACCCGCGCGCGGGGTCCGGCCCGGGGACGAGGTCCGCATCCGCCAGGACGGCTACGAGCGTGTCGTCGTGGTGACCAAGGTGATCACCAAGCGGGTGGGTGCCGAGCTGGCAGCCGAGTGCTACCTCGACAACAGCCCGCCGCGTCCGGCGCGCCCGCCGATGATCGCGGTTCGCGACCGCGGTACCGGGCGTCCGACCAAGCGGGACCGCCGGGCCATCGAACGCCTGCGCGAACGCTGAGGCACCGCGGGTTCTACAGCGCGGGCGCGAGTCTGCTCGCCAGGGAACGGGACAGGCTGTCCATCACCTCCGGGGAGACCCATTCCGCCGGCGGGCGGCGCAGATAGCTGAAGACGGCCGGCCCCAGCTGGTCGGCGGGCAGGTCGCCGGCCCGGGGGATGACGTGCACATGAAGATGCGTGAATCCCGCCGCCTCGGAGAACGCCGCGACATAGGTCCGGGAACACCCGGTGACCTCGACAAGCGTCCGGCTCAGCCGCTGGCACAGGGGGCCGAGTTCGGTGGCCTCCGCATCGTCGAGCTCGGCAATCGTGGTGATGTGCCGGCGGGCGACGAGAACCAGCCAGCCGGGCATCGCGCAGCGGATCGCGTGTGCCACCCGCCAGCCGCCACTGACGTGAATCCGCTCGCGGGTGGGCAGGCCGGCCAGGGCGGCATTCTGCTCACAGGAATAGCAGCCGTCCGAGTCTTTCTCGTCACGGGTGATCATGCGACAACGATAGAGCCACGGGGATGGCCGCCGGGATGAATCCATGACGGAGAAGTCGGGATCCCGTCGCCGCTGGTGGGGAGGATCCGAGGGCATGCGCCGCGGCCGGGAGCACCGTCGCCGCCTGCACCCCGGTGGTGGCGGGGCGCCCCGACCGGAGGAGCGGCTGCGGCAGGCCCTCCCGGAGATTGTGGTCATGCCCGCGGTGCGCCGCCGGGCCGTTATCACGCCGGGTGGCTCCTGTCGCCGGCATGTGCCCAGCTCACGGCGCTGAAGTGGTCTTCCCGGGCCCGCCTGCCGGAACCGGTCAATGGGTTTCTATCATTCCAGGTGCTGCATACGGAGCATTCGGTGCACGATCAATCATCGTGAACGAATCCGCGCGCCGGCGTGGGATGGGGCTGAGCATGAACCTGATCGAAGATGTTCGACGCCTGTTCATGAAGCGTCCATGACGAGGACCGTCAGCGCAGACAGCGGCCGATGACCGTCGACACGACGGTCGGCGAGCCGGCCACCGGCCCCGTCGCCACGGATCCCGCGGTCACCGACCCTGCGGTCACTGGCCCTGCGGTCGGGCGCGCCGGCAGGCTGCGGTTGTCGCCCATCCCGGCGGTGCCGCGGGAGTCGCGCATCCTGCGCATCGCGGGAGCAGCGCGCTCACCGGCCGTCGTGGTCACGCTGCTTGCGCTGTGCTCGTTCGCGGTGAGCCTGGTGCTGCAGACGACACTGTTCCGGGACGGAACCGGGGACGCTGACGAGGCCGCGTACGTGCTGCAGGCGCGGATGCTGCTCCAGGGCCGGCTGACCCTGGACGCATCCTCGGTCGAGCCGTTCTTCCGGCCCTGGCTCACCGGCGTGCACGACGGCCGGGTGTTCACCAAGTACCTGCCGGGCTGGCCCGCGGCGCTCGCGCTTTCGCAGGCGCTGTTCGGGACCATGGTGGTCGCGCCCGCGGCGATGGCGGCGGCGTGGGTCGCCGGGACGTACCGGCTGGCCCGGGAGCTGTTCGGCGAGGTGCGCACCGCACTCACCGCGGCTGCGGGGGTCGCACTGTCACCGTTGGTGATCCTGCACACCGCGCTTCCCCTCGCGTACGCGGCGTGCGCCGCGACACTCGTGTTCGCGAGCGCCGAACTGCTGCGTGGTCTCCGCACGGGCGCACGGTCCGCCCTCTTCCTGGGCGGGGCCGCGGTGGGGTTCGCGCTGCTGATCCGCCCGTTCGACGCCGTGCTTGTGGTCCTTCCCGTGGCGGTCCTGGCGGGGGTGCGGGCCCGGCGGGAGCTGCGGGTCCTGCCGCGCCGGGCGCTCTGGGCGGTGCTCGGCGCGCTGCCGATGGTCGCGGTCTTCCTGGCGTACTGCTGGCACGTCACGGGGTCGCCGCTGCGCATGCCGTTGTCCGCGTCGGATCCGCTCGACCGCTTCGGTTTCGGACCGCGTCGCATCCTGCCGTCCGAATCGAGCTTCATGTTCACTCGGCGGTTGGCCCTCGAGGCCCTCGGGGACACCCTCGCCGCCGCCCCGAGCTGGTTCTTCGGCGGTATGGGCCTGATCGTGCTCGCCGCCGTCGGCCTGTTCGCGCCCCGGCGCCGGCCCGAACGGATCATGTTGTTGGCCACGACCGGCGTGGTTCTGCTGGGCTACGCCTTCTGGTGGGGGTCGGCCTTCGCGATGCCGGGCCTGCGCAACGGGCTCGGCCCGCACTACCACCTGGCAGCGTTCACGCCGGTCGTCATCCTCGCTGCCGACGGTGCGCGATGGCTCTGGAGCGCCCTGGCGCGGGTACCGACGCGGATCGCCCGACCGGGCCTCGCCGTCGCGGCCGGGATCGGGCTCGTCGCGATCACTCTGCCCACCCTGCCCGCCCGGATCGACGTCCAGCAGGGGGTCAACGCGGGCAATGCGTTCCTGGAATCGATGATCCCCGACCAGCTGGACGGGCCCGCCCTGATTGTCCTGTCGCCGCCGGTACCGAGCCGCTACACGCAGATCCCGTACCACACGCTGCGAAACTCCCCGGATCTTGACGGGCCGGTCGTGTACGCGGCGGACATCGGCCCCCGCATCGCCGAGCTGCCCGATCGCATGCCCGGCCGCACGATCTACCGGCTGCGTCCGGGCGAGGTGTGGGACCCTGCCGTCCCCGGAGGCTTCCGCGGTGCGTTCGTGCCGCTGCGGCAGGTCATCGGCACCCGTATCGAGATCCAGGTAACCGTCCAGCCGCCGCCGCCGCCGCCGCCGCAGCAGCAGCAGCAGCCACTGACGACGCCGCCGGCAGCGGGTGGGTCGCTGCTGTACGTCCGGCTGGGAGATCAGCAGCGTGTGCTGCGGCCAGCGGATGGCCGTCGGCACACGTTCGTGCTCACCACCGGGCCTGCCGCCGGGCCGGACGAACTCGGGACGGGCACGGCGAACGGGGTCGGCGGCATTGCCCTGCCGGCAGATCTCATCGTCGGTTACGCGACGGGCACCGGGCCGGGAGCCGCCGTCTGGGAGGAACGGATCCCGCTGGCACGCCGGGCGGGAGGAGATCTCTCCCTGCTCGCGCCAGGGCTCGGGTGGCGGCGCCTGCCCGCAGATGAGGGGGCCGCCGCCGGGCCCGGCGCCGACCAGGACGTGTGGCCGTGGATCTCAGCTGCGACCCAGTCGGTGCTGCAGGTCGATCTGGCACCCACCCGCCCCTGAGCGTCCCGCCCGTGACCTCCGCACCGCCCGCGACCTCCGCACCGCCCCTGGGCTCGGCGCACCGTTCCTCCCCGCGCCGAGCCCGGAGAACGGGGCGCCGGGAGGAGTGCCGGCATTCGGCGGGGCATATGGCGGATTCCGTGCGGACCGAATAATGGCGCCGGGTCGCGCTGAATCAGGATGCCGGCTAACGCAGCCGGCCAGGGCCCGATGGTCGGCCTTCGGTGCGGGCCCGCCCGAGTATCCTTTGCCTGCTGTTTCCGGTGTTTGACTTCCGGTACGGGACCCGCCCCCGCCGGGTTCAGTCTGGGGATGCTATGGGCCTTCTCCGAACATTCAGGACGTTATCGGTTCTTTTCTTCTGCGAGCAGTATCCGCCGATTGTCTGGGACGGCGCCGGTACCTATACCGCGACGCTCGCGGCCGCACTGGTCGGACTCGGGCACAACGTGCATGTGCTGTGCGCCCAGGGTCGCCGCATCACGGACACGGTGGAGCGCGGCGTGCACGTCCACCGGCGGCCGTTGTTGCAGGCGCCGGTGACGCGCGCGCTCGGCGGTTATGGTGCCCGACTGCGCGGCCCGCTGTACCCACGGGACTCGCTGGCCCTGCGGGCCAGTCTTTCCCTGTCGTACAGCGTCTGGATGCGCCACCTGCGGCTGCGTCCGGACATCATCGAGACGCAGGACGGGGAGACCCGCGGGCTGATCGAGGCCGTCCACGGCACCTACCCGCTCGCCATCCACCTGCACTGCCCGACGATGCTCGCCGTCCGTCTCGCGGGGCAGCCGCTGGGTGTGCGCGGGCAGCTGGCCGACCGGCTCGACCGCGCCTCGGCCCGGCGCGCCGCCGTCGTGACCGCGCCCTCACAGCTGCTTGTCGACGAGCTGCGCCGGAGCGGCTGGCTGGGGCACCAGGCCGTCGAGGTGATCCCGAACCTCTTCGATGCGGAGCCGTGGCGGGGCGTGCAGGACGTGCGGACCACCGAGCCGACGATCGCGGTGGTGGGGCGGGTGGAACCGTCCAAGGGCGTTGACGTGCTGCTGGACGCCTGCGCCCGGCTGCGCGCCGCCGGGGTGGTGCACCGGCTCGTCGTCGTCGGCCGCTCGGCCGGCGCGATCAACGGTGTCCCGTCGGGTACCTGGCTGGCTTCCCGGGCCCGTGAGCTGGGGCTGGACGTCGAGTTCACCGGGCATCTGGCGGCCGGGGAGATGCGCGAGGTGTTCCGCCGGACCCGGGTGGTGGCGGTGCCGAGCCATTTCGAGAGCTTCTCCATCGTCGCCGCCGAGGCGCTTGCGGCGGGACGTCCCGTCGTCGTGACGAGCCGGACCGGGATCGCGCCGTTCGTCCGGAGCTGGAACGCGGGCAGCGTGGTCGCCGCCGGCGACCCGGGCGCGCTCGCGGACGCGCTGGCGCCGTTCCTCCTGAACGCCGGCTGGGCGGCCGAGGTCGCTGACCAGGGCCGGCGCGGCGTGGCCGCCCTCGATCCGGAGGCCATCGCCCGCCGGAAGGAAGCCGCCTACCGCCGGGGCATCGCGGAGTTCCACGCGCGACGCCGTCTGGTCACACCAACCACACCAACCACACCAGCCGCGCCCCGAGGGCCGGTCAGCCCGGTCCCGCCGCTGCCCGGGGCGGCGGCTGCTCGTCAGCGGTCCGCGGTGCCGCTACCGATGCCGCGGTCGCCCGCCACGGACGGTCGAAGTCGAGGTGACGCAGCGAACCGGCCGGGACGTAGATCTCGTACCGACTCTCCAGGACCGCCAGCAAGGATCCGCTGAGCGGCGGCGGAACCCGCGCGCTGCCCCCTCCGGCAGCTCGCGCCGCCGCGGCACCGCCCCTGGAAGACACGGCGGGACCGGTCTGCGTGACATGCTCGGCGAGCGCCTGCTTCTGGCGTTCGCGCAGGCTGCGGGCATCGACGAGCAGCGGCCGCAGCTCGCTCACCCGCCGGACGGGGGCCAGCAGCAGCCGGCGGGCCGTCCAGCGCCCGGTGCCATGCCCGGTACCGTGCCCGACGGTCCAGGGCCAGTGGGTCCAGAGCCAGACGGTGTACTCGAGGATCTCGCCGCGGAAGCCGCTGGCCTGCACCGCCCGGCGGACCGCCTCATGGCTCGCGTCGTGGTCCGGATGCCCCTCGCAGGAGGTCGGCACGAGGATCTGCCGAGGCGCCCGGCTGCCGACGAGCCGGGCGAGCGCGGCGGCGACCTCGTCGAGGTGCTGGTCCAGCTCGGTGTCGGGAAAGTCGAGGAAGACGACGTCACCCTCGTCGACGCCGAGGCGGGCGCAGGCCCGGACCGCCTCGCGCCGCCGTACCTCGGACAGCTGCCCCGAGGTCTCCACGGCGGAGGCGCCCCCCGCGCCGTCACTGACGATCGCGACCGTCACCGGGACGCCGGCCGCCCGCTTCCGCATGATCGCCGCCGCGCAGCCCAGCGTCTCGTCATCCGGATGCGGCGCGACGACCAGGCAGGACGTCGACGCCATTGCCGCCGTGATGTCGAGCCCACGGAAAGCCCACGCCCGCCGCCAGAACGCGCGGGCAACGACCAGGACCCGTGCCCGCCTCCGCAATCCGCATGCAGCCTTCACGCCGGACAAATATGCAATACCAGGAAAATTTTCCGTAATGGGCGAACTGTCGGTGCTGGGCGCGGAACCGGAAAATCCGGAAGCATCCATTCCGTGGTACCCCCAAACCTCCGCACCCGCCGCCCCGGTGATTGTTGCCGGAAAGGAACCCGGTCGGCCCGGGTGACGGCGGGTCGTACGAGGCCATGATTTCACTGGTCCCGGGTTTTTCGGTTCAGGCGTGTTCCCCGGTGGGCGCGGACCGCGGCGGGACGCCGTCGGGGCGATAGGTCCGCACCGGTGCGGAGGTCGGGTCGGTGCCCAGGGTGTTGCCGCACCGGGTGGAGAACCAGCGGCGGCGCCCGGGTGTCGGTCGCCAGCTCTCGACGTCGAACGTGTCGCCGGTCGCGTACTCCTCGCTGCCGGAGCCGGGCACCAGGGCGAGGAACTCGTGGCAGCGGAGCTGGTCCTGCAAGCTCTCGGCGACTGCCTGGTCAGGCGTGCCGACACAGGTGCGGACGGCCGCCCAGATCTCGGCGCTGGCCGCGTCCCGGTCGTCGGCGTGGCGTGCCTCGTCCTTGGGCCACACGGAGATCCGGAAGTCGCCGCCCGCCCACTCCTGGACCGTGATCTCCTCGATGTACCGGCTCGCACCGCAGAACGGCGCACCCGGAGCGGCGCCGTCGGGGGCAGCGGGAGCGCCCTGCGGGGCCGACGGCCCGCGCTCCGAGCCGCTCCCACTGCTCCCGGAGCCGCTCCCGACGTCGCCGCCGGTGGCATCCCCGGAGCCGGCCGAGACAGTGGGGGTGGGCGCGACGGCCGCGAGGTCGCTGGAGGAACCGGAGCCGGTGTCGCCGGCCGAGTCGCTGTCCCCGTCGTCGCCCAGCGCGATCGCCGCGGCGGCCAGCAGGGCGACGCCGCCGATCAGGACCCCGCGGGACCGGCGGTGCTCAGTCATCGGGATCTCGCCGTGGATACCCCGGCCTTCAGGCCGGGGAGGAAACGGCGCCCCACGCGGGAACGCATACGAAAATCCTTTCGGTAGAATCAGAGTATGTCCTGATACCGGCTCGATCCGGCACCCGGACAGGTTGTCGGGCTCGATGAGCACTGCGGGCATGCACGTTTTGTCTGGAACCTTGCCGCCGAACAGCAGTCGTGGTGGACCCCCTCTCGGGGGAGGGCGCCGAACCATCTGGAACGTTGCCGGCAGTTGACCGATGCACGTGCGGAGTTCGACTGGCTGCGGGCTGGGTCGCAGACGGTTCAGCAGCAGGCGTTGCGGGATTTCGACCAGGCTATGCGGAACTTCTTCAACGGTTCGCACAGGCATCCGGGCTACCGGAAGCGCGGCCAGTCCGAGGGTTTCCAGATCGTGGGGAGAAACGCCAGGGTCGAGAAGCTGAACCGGACGTGGTCCCGCTGCTGGGTACCGAAGGTCGGCTGGGTGAGGTTCCGCGTGTCGCGGGAGGTTCCGAACTTCAGGTCCTATCGGATCACCCGGGACCGGGCGGGCCGCTGGCACATCGCCTTCGCTGTCGCACCCGAACCGATCGACGGCCCGGGAACCGGGGAGATCGTCGGGGTGGATCGCGGGGTGGCGGTGTCGGTCGCACTGTCGACGGGGGAGCTGCTGGTCTGCCCCGGGCTGTGGCCGAAAAAAGTGGAACGGCTCCGCCGGATGCGGCGCCGGATGGCCAGGGCCAGGCGGGGCAGCAACCGGCGCGGCCGGCTCCGAGAGCAGATCGCCCGGGTGATAGCCCGGGAAGCCGACCGGCGCAGGGACTGGGCCGAGAAGACGTCCACGGACCTCGCCCGCCGGTACGACCTGATCCGGGTGGAGGACCTGAACATCCGCGGTATGACCCGCTCGGCACGCGGCACGGTCGCGGAGCCGGGGAAGAACGTCCGGCAGAAAGCCGGGTTGAACCGCGGCATCCTCGCCAACGGGTGGGGGCTGCTCGTTCGACGGCTGGAACAGAAAGCGCCCGGCCGGATCGAGAGGATCCCGGCCGCCTACACGAGTCAGCGTTGCTCGGTCTGCGGGCATGTCGCCGCCGCATCGCGCGAGAGCCAAGCGCGGTTCCGGTGCGTCGCCTGCGGGCACACGGCCAACGCCGACACCAACGCGGCATGCAACATCGCGGCTGGACGGGCCGTGACTGCGCGGGGAGGCGCCGGGTTGCCGGAGCCCAGGAACCGCGAACCTCAACATTCCGCACCTCCCCTCGTGGGCGTGTAGGAGTGGGAACCCCCGCCCTCCAGGGCAGGGAGGACGTCAAGCATCGAGGGTAGAGCCTTGCCGGACGGCTGCGCGGCGATCCGACGCGCTGGTGAACCCACTTGCCCCCGGCGCCGGCAAAGTCAACACCTATCCCGTGGGCCGGGAGTCTGATAGTTCCCGTAGAGGTCGCCGTCCGCCCTGTGGGACCTGGAGGATCACATGTACCCGCCCGATTTCGTGACGCTCACCCCCGACAAGCCCGCGGTGATCCTCACCGGTGGCCCGGGCGGCGAGGACCGCGTCCAGACCTACCGTGAGCTGGCCGAGGGGGCCGCGCGGCTGGCGCGCTTACTCGTCGACGCGGGCCTGCGCCCGGGCGACTGCCTGGCGATCCTCGCCGAGAACCATCTTCGCTACTTCGAGGTGGTGTGGGCGGGCCTCAACTGTGGCCTTTACATCACGCCGATCAACTCCCACCTGACAGCGCCCGAAGTCGCCCATCTCGTGAACGACAGCGGCGCCCGGGCACTGATCAGCACCCGGAAGCTGGCCGGCCTCGCCGAGGAGGTCGTGCCCGACACGCCGCACGTGCTGCTGCGGCTCCTGCTCGACGGAACGTCCGAGCACTACGCGGAGCTCGATGCGGCCGCCGCCGGCTACCCCGCCGGGCCTCGTGACGACGAGGTCCGCGGCTCGTTCATGCTCTACAGCTCGGGCACGACCGGCCGGCCGAAGGGCATCCGCTTCCCGCTGCCGGACACCCCGGCCTCGGCCGGCGACGTCCAGCTGCTGAACGGGACGGCGCGCATGTTCGGCCTCGGCGCCGACTCGGTGTACCTGTCACCCGCGCCGCTCTACCATGCGGCTCCACTGCGGGTGTCCGCCGTGTTGCACAGTGTAGGCGGCACGGTCGTCGTGCTGCCGCGCTTCGACGCCGAGGAGGCGCTGCGCGCGATCGAGCGTTACCGGGTGGGCGCCGCGCAGTGGGTGCCGACGATGTTCGTGCGGATGCTCAAGCTCCCGCCGGAGGTCCGCGGCCGCTACGACCTGTCGAGCATGCGGGTGGCCGTCCACGCCGCGGCGCCGTGCCCGGTCGACGTCAAGCGCCGGATGATCGAATGGTGGGGCCCGATCCTGTACGAGTACTACTCCGGTTCGGAGAACTTCGGGAGCACCGGGCTGTCCAGCGAGGAGTGGCTGGCCCACCCGGGCTCGGTCGGCCGCCCCCAGGGCGGTGTGCTGCACATCTGCGCGGACGACGGCACCGAGCTCGCCGCGGGGGAGACCGGCACCGTCTACTTCGAGAGCCGCGGCGCCGGCTTCAGCTACCACCGTGACCCGGCCCGGACGAAGGCGGTGAGCCACCCCGCCCATCCGGGCTGGCGCACCCTGGGCGATGTGGGCCATGTCGACACGGACGGCTACCTCTACCTGAGCGACCGCAAGGACTTCACGATCATCGCCGGGGGCGTGAACATCTATCCGCGCGAGATCGAGGACGTCCTGGTGATGCACGACGAGGTCGTGGACGTCGCCGTCTTCGGCGTTCCGCACCCGGAGCTCGGGGAGCAGGTCAAGGCCGTCGTCCAGCCGGTCGACCTGGCCGACGCCGGGGAGGCGCTGGCCACGCGGCTGCTGGACCACTGCCGGGACCAGCTGGCACCGTTCAAGTGGCCGCGGTCGATCGACTTCGTGCCCGAGCTGCCCCGCCTGGACAACGGCAAGCTCTACAAGAAGCCCCTGCGGGACGCCTACTGGGCCCCCGCCTCCACCCCGTAGCCGTCCGGCGCGCCTCACAGCGGCAGCGGGTCGATGTCGCAGTCGAGGCGCACCCAGCTGACGGCGGACCGGGTCGCCGGGTGGGCGTCGCCGAGCACCCGGCCCAGGGCGTGGACCACCTCGGCGTGGAGGGCTTCGGCCCGCCCCGTCTCGCCGAGTGCGCGCAGGTCCGTGCCCAGGTTCGCGTGGACAGCCAGCGTCGCCGGGTGCTCGGTGCCCAGGCACTGGCGGGCGCGGGCCAGAGTCTCCTCGTCGAGCGCGCGGGCCACCTCGGGCCGGCCCAGCGTGTGCTCGTCGCTGGCCAGGTTGGCCGCGCAGCGCACCCGCAGCGGATGATCCGGCCCGAGTTCGGACGTCAGCGCCGCGAGCACCTGCGTGTTGAGCTCGTGCGCTGTCCCGGTGTCGCCACGGAGCCGGTGGATCACCGCCAGATTCGCCTCGGCTGCGCGGGTGTGCGGGTGGCCGGCGCCGGCACCGCCGTGGAGGCCGGCGCGGACGTCCGCGCACAGCCGGAGCGCCCCGTCGAGGTCGCCGGTGTGCCGCAGGTCCGTCGAATGGCACAGCGCGGAGGCGAGTGTCTCCGGGTGGGCCGGGCCGTAGCGGGCCAGCAGCCGCTCCCAGGAGATCCGTGAGGTCCGCAGCGCGGTGTCGAGCTCGCCCGCCCGACGCTGCACGACGGCCAGGTGCCGCAGCGCCCGCAGCAGATCCGGATGACTCTCGTCGGCCAGCACCACCCGCAGCCGGCCCACCAGCTCCTCCTGACGGCCGCGTGCGCCGGGATAGTCGCCCAGCTCCCGCAGGTTGAGGTTCCGGCTGCTGTCGGAGCCCAGGACGACAAGATCGTCCGCACCGGACCGGGCCCGGGTGCCCGCGCCCGCGCGTGAGCGGGACCGGTGCCCACGACGGCGCCGGTGCCAGGTGTCGTCGTCGATGTCCCGGGCCTGCCGGACCTCGCCCGCCAGCCGCAGCGAGACCGCCAGGTCGTGGGCGGCGCCGAGCGTCAGCGGGTCGTCCGGTCCCTGGGCGCGCACAGCGCGTGCCCAGGCGGTACGGCCCAGCTCGACCGCCCGGGTGAACTCGCCAGCCGCCCGACGGTCCGCCGCCACGGCGGCCAGTGCGCGCAACGTCACCGGATGATCCGGCCCGTGGACCCGCTCGCCGATCTCCAGAACCCGCGCGTTGACTGGCGCGGACACCGCGTGATCCCCGACGGCGAGCAGCAACCGGCCGAGCCACCCACCCACCGCGACGGTGTCCGGATGCTCCTCGCCGAGGGCGACCCGCCAGCTCTCGTGGGCCTGCCGGGCCAGCTCCAGCCCTTCCTGGTGGTCGCCCCGACCGAGCAGGGAACGGACCGTGTTGACCAGCATGCCCCGCAGCAGGGGCTCCCGGCCCCCCACCGCACCCGCGGCGATCACATGCGGGTACAGCTCCGCGTAGGCGGACCATGCCCACGGGGCCGCCGGCTCGCCGGGGTCGCTCGCGGCGAGCAGGCGGCGGGCGTCGGCACGCAGCTCCTCCCGCTCGTCTCCGCTCATCCGGTCGAGCACCACCAGCTGAACGAGGCGGTGCACCCGCAGCGCTCCCGCCGACCCCGGAACCTCCGGCAACCCCACGCGGTGGTCGACGCGCGCCAGGGCCTGCCGGGTGATCGCGCGGATCGCCTCGCCCAGCCGCAGCGGGTCGCGCAGGACGACGTCGAGCTCGGGAGCGATCGAGACGTTCCGCCCGGCCTCGAGCAGTCGCCGCGGGATCGGGGCCGACGCCAGACAGGCACAGAGCCGCAGCAGCCGCAGCGCCGCCGGGTCGGACGCCGCCAGCCGGTCCAGCGAGTCGTCCCAGGCGGCGCGCACCGGCAGTCGGTAGTCCAGCGGCGAGGATGTCCCGAGTGTCTCCAGCGGCCTGTCCGCGAGCAGGCGCAGGTACTCCCCGGCGGGCATGCCCGTCTCCGCCAGCCAGGCCGCGGCCTGCGCGACAGCCAACGGCAGGTCGCCCAGGGCCTCGGCGACTCTGCCGGCTTCGGGCACCTCGCCGGCTTCGAGGGCAGCCTCCGGGGCGGCCGTCTGGACGGTGCCGGGAGCGGTGCGGGAAGCGCCGGTCCGGCCGGTCCGCCGGTGGAGCAGGTCGATGCTCTCCTCGCGGCGGAACACGTCGACCTCGAGTGCGTGAGCCGCTTCCGCCCATTCGGCGTTGCGAGACGTGACCAGGACACGACCGGCGCCGCCGGCGGGGAGGAACCCGCGCACCGTCAGCGGATCGTCGGCGCCGTCGAAGACCAGGAGCCAACGGCAGTGCGGCCGGCCGACACGCAGGGCCTCCAGGGCGGCCGGTACGAGCTCTCTGACAGATCTGTCGGCCTCGGTCGTTCCTGTTTCGGCTGCCCTGGTCGCCCTGGTCGCCCTGGTTCTGCGGACTGGCTTCGTCGTCCTGGCTGTTCCGGCGGCCTCGGCCTCCGGGCTGGTGACCGCACCCGCCCCGGTGCCTCCACCCGCCCCGAGCCCGAGACGCTCGGCCAGCTCCACCAGCGACTGCCGGATCTGGGTTCCGTCACCGGCGGGTATCCACCAGACCACGTCGAAGTCGGTCAGATGCCGGTATACGTACTCGATCGCCAGCTGCGATGTGCCCACCCCGCCCATGCCGAGCAGTGCCACGGGCAGGTCGGACGTCTCCCCGGCCCGTAGCCGTTCGTGCAGGTCAACGAGCAGGCCAGCGCGTCCGGTGAAGTGCGGGTTGCGCGGTGGCAGCGCCCCCCGGAGCGACGGCGGCGGGCCCGTGGGCGACGGCGGCGGGCTCGTGCGCGGCAGTGGCAGCCGGGTCATCGCGGGTGCATCGCCCACCACGACAGGCTCGATGTCCGCGGGCTCGATGTCGACGGCCCTGACGTCCATGGCCTTGGTGCCTGTGGACCTGGCATCCGCGATCTCGGTCTCGGCGCGTTCGGCGGCCGACTCGGACGTGGAGGGCTTTGCCTCGGCAGGTTCTGCGCCGTCGGGCTCGGACGCGGGAGGCTCCGTGGCCCGCGGCGTCTGGCGCTGTGTGCGGCGGCTTTTGGCAGCGGCGGTCGGGCCCGTGTCGTCCGCAGGGGTCCGGGCCTGGGCGGCTGCAGAGAGAAGATCGCTACTTTCGGTCACGGGTTCAATACCAGTCGTGCCCGACGCGTTCGGTGGCGTGGACACGCCGTGAGACGTCCACGTCCCTGCCGGATCCTGGCGGCGCGGGGTCCGGGTGGGCGGTGACGGCAGGCGGCGGTCGGCTCCGAACCGGGTCAGATCACAGGCCTGCGGCCGGCCGCACCGCGGCCGTCGTCGAAGAAACGAAACCCTCAGGCGAATTCGCGTACAGCAGCGCCCAACGCCACCAGCGTGGCACGAACAGGTCGATAGATGGACACGAACAGGTCGATAGATGGAACAGCAGGGGGCTTCGTCATGCATGTTGCCGAGCAGCGACCGTTCCGTGTCCGCTTCGGTTGGGGTGGGAGGACCTGCTGGGCGCCGGTGCGGTCATCGCCGGCGCCGTCGACACCGGCGCCCTGCCGCCGCGCGGCTCAACGCCGACCCGGTCGTGCCCGTTCTGCGCGGTGACGCGTTCACCGCTCTTTCGGGTCGGCCGGGTCGGTAGGCGGCCACACTCCGCCCGCGATGATGGGACGGTTGACGTCCTCCCCCGTGTGGACGCGGGAGATTCCAACTCCTACACGCCCACAGAGGAAGGGGGTGCGGAAGGTTGAGGTTCGCGGTTCACCGGCACGGCCAACACCGTGCCTCCCCGCGCGGTCA
>NZ_JBFLUG010000290.1:0-3785 GCF_041008525.1 Parafrankia sp. FMc2
CACCAGCCCCGACCCGGCCAGCGGACGTCCCGCCACCCACCGGCCCCACGCCACCGGCCGGCTGCGCGCCGACGAACTCGCCGGGCAGATCCGCACCCTCACCACCGACCTCACCCGCTCCCTCGACGCCTTCGCCCGCGAAATGGCCAGCCTCGGCGACGTCGCCCGCGCCGAAGCCCAGGTCGAAGCCGCCGAAGCCGATGCCGCCGAACGCGTCGCCGAAGCCGTCGCCCGCGCCGTCCGCGCCGAACAGGCCGCCCGCGCCGAACACACCAGCCGCACCGAAGCCGAAGCCGTCGCCGCCGAAGCCGTCACAGCCCTCGACGACGCCGAACAGCGCCTCACCGCCAGCCAGACCGCCCACGCCCAGGCCGTCGCCGCCGCCGACACCGCCCGCGCCCAGGCCGCCGCGGACGTCACCGCCGCCCACGCCGACGCCGAAACCCGCATCCAGGACATCCGCGACCGGGCCGCCGCCGACCTCGACCGCACCCGCGCCGACGCCGACGCCGAAACCACCCGCATCCGCGCCACCGCCGACCGCGAACGCGCCGCCCTGACCGCCGACCGCGACCGGCTCGCCGCCGCCCTCCAGGCCGCGGAACAGACCACCGAACGCGACGCGGCGATCATCGCCGAACTACGCGCCGACCGCGACCACCTGCGCGCGGACCGCGACCGCCTCCGCGACGACGCCCGCCGCGAACGCGACGAACTCACCCGCCGAGCCGCCGCCGCCCAAGCCGAGACCGCCCAGGTCCGCGCCGCCGCCGCCGACGAACTCGAGCGTGACCGCGCGACCGCCACCGACCTGCTCGAACAGGTCCGCGGCGAAGCGGCCGCCCGCCTCGCCGCCGAACAACAGACCGCCGCCGAACGCCTCGCCGCCCTCGCGGACGCCCGCGCCGAAGCCCGCACCCGCGCGGAACGCGCCGAACGGCAGGCCGACGAACTCGCCGCCGAACTGCGCGCCGCCCGCGCCCACCTCCTGCCCCGGCCCACCACACCACCCGAATGAGGCACCCGGGGCAGCAGCCAGGGCTGCCCCGGGTCCCCCACACCACCAGCCGGCCGGTGCGCACAGGCAGGGTCAGGCGGGTCAGCCCGCCGACGCGGGCGCCGGCAGCGTGCGGGCGAACAGCGCCAGAGAACGATCCCAGTGCCGCTCGGCCGCAGCCTCGTCATACACCGGGAAGTCCGACATCGCGAAACCGTGCATCGCCGGCAGAACCTCCGCCTCGTAATCCACCTTCGCCTCGTCCAACGCAGCCACGAGACGAGCATGATCAGCCTCGGTGTGATGACCGTCCTCATGCGCCGCCGCGACATACACAGCACCCTGGATCTGACCCGCCTGCAGATACGGGCTGGACGGATCATCCGTCGCCAACCCGCCGCCGTGAATCGACGCCGCCGCCGCGATCCGCTCCGGCAGCGCCGTCGCCGCCGTGAACGCGAACCGGCCACCGATGCAGTACCCGATCGCCCCCACCGGCCCCGGCAACGCACCCGGCTCAGCAGCCAACGCATCCAGCAGCACACCGAGATCCGCCATCACCGCGGCCGGCTGCGCCTTACTCACCACCTCACCCAGCCGCGCCCGCTGCGCCGGATCCCTGAAATTGATCTCAAGGTGGCCCGTGGTCGCCGGCCCCGACCGGTAGAAGACGTTCGGCACCACCACCAGATAACCCGACCGGGAAAGCCGCTCCGCCATCCCCAGAACCGTGTCCCGCACGCCGTACGCATCCGGGAACATAATGACGACCGGCGCCGGACCCGGACCGTCCGGAGCCTGCAGATAGACGTCCAACACCCCGTCAGCCGTCACGACATCACGCCGGGAAACCGCCATCATCAACACCTTCGCCTTCCACTCACGCCGCCCGTACAGCCCGGGCCCCGGTGAGCAGACCCCGGCAGGCGACCTCGACATGACCCACCCACAACCGGGCCAGCGAGCCCCGCATCGCGTCGTCCGACCGGCCGACCGGACACCGGGACATCCCACAGCCCAGCCCGGACCGGTCCGCACACCACCACGACCAGCGGGGCCGGCCGCGTCGCCGACACCGAAAGCATCTACCAGCCGAGCCAACCCGCGCATCCCACCCTCCGCGCCGGCAGCCGCCGATCAGCACACGGAAACGGCGCCGGCGCGCACGGTAAGGACGAGCTCAGCGCTCAGGCCAGCATCCCCTCGAGCAGGTCGGCGGCCTGCCGCGTGCCGCCCTCGGCCCGCGCCTCGGCCCGCAGCAGCGCCGAACGGCGGGCGACCCGCGCGTCGCCGACCAGCTCACGCAGCGCCGCCCGCAGCACGTCGGCAGTGGCCTGCGCCGTGTCGACACGGCGGGCCACCCCCAGCTCCACCAGCCGATCCGCGTTCATGAACTGGTCGGCGGCCTGCGGCACCGCGATCATCGGAACACCCGCCAGCAGCCCCTCGCAGCAGCCACCCATACCGGCATGGGTGACGAAGGCATCCGCCTGTTCCAGGATCGCCCGCTGCGGCACCCAGGAATGCACCGTCACCGAGGACGGGATGTCACCCAGCTCCCGCCGGTCGGTGTACCGGCCGATCTGCAACACCACCGACCAGCCAGGCAGATCACCGAACGCCGCCAGGCACTGGCGGTAGAACTCCGGCTGCCGGGTGTACGCCGACCCCAGCGAGATCAGCAGCACCTTCTCCGCGCCCGCCGGCCGGACCCACGCACCCGCCTCCGAAGCCAGCTCGAAACAGGGCCCGACGAACGTCACCCTGCCGGCGTCGACCTGGTCGGCGTGCGGCTGCATCGCCCGCGGGATCAACGCAAGGGCCCGCGCGGGATGCCCCGAGAACGCGTCCACCTCGGTCGTGGACGCCCCGCACCCAGCGAGCCACCGCGCGAACCTCGCCCGGTAGGCATCCGCGCCCGGCAGCTGCCGCTGATACGCCGCGACATCCCGGTCATAGCCGTCCCACGCGACGATCGTGGGGGACAGCTGCACAATCGGTCGGCCCTGCGCCTCGGCGAGGGCCCGCGCGGCGTAGGCACCGATGTCGTACAGGTACAGATCCGCCGGGTCACGATCGTAGGCCGCACGCAGCTGGGGAAGCGCCTGGATCGCATCGTCGAGGAACAACCCCATCGCGGCGATCGGGTCATCCGGCCAGTCGTTGTCGGCGACCGGCAGCACGGAGGAACAGGGGACCAGCTCGGCACCGGTGCCGGCGATCAGGTCGCCCACCGCCGGGTCGTTCGCGTAGGTCACACGATGACCGCGAGCCACCAGCTCACGGATGATCTCAAGACTGGGCAGGACGTGGCTCACGGCAGGGATACCGGCCATCGCGATATGGGCACGACGACGGGACATAAGATCACTCACCTCGGATCAGAGCTACGGCAAAGGCAAAGGACACGGCACGCCACCGTGTCGACGGCTCCGAACAGACAGCTCCGAGAAGCTCGGCTGTCGGCGCGGGCAGGGACACGCGAAGGCGTGCGGAGGAAGCCGGGGACGGCGCCCCGGCCGTGTCAGCCGTAGATCTGCTGCAGGTACATGCCGGCCACTCTAGCGGCCCTCATCCAACAGAGCACCGCGGTTTCCCGCGGCCCGGACCACCCGGCAAGATCATCCAGGCCAAAGCCTCGACAAGAGGCCAAAGCCTCGACAAGAGCAACCAGGGCGGCGTGGCCGCCACCCTTTCGTATGAGAATTTGAGTCCGGCCGCGGGACGGCTGTGGTCCTGATGTTGGCCGTCGGGCTGTTGTGGTCCGGTGCGGTCACGGACCGGACAC
>NZ_JBFLUG010000291.1:0-3751 GCF_041008525.1 Parafrankia sp. FMc2
GGGGCGGGGCGGCGGGCAGGGCGGCGGTGGGCAGGGCCGAGCTGGCCGACTTCCTGCGTCACTGCCGTGCCCGGCTGACCCCGGCCGCGGTGGGGTTGTCGCAGGGCGCGCGGCGACGCACCCCGGGGCTGCGCCGCGAGGAGGTCGCGCAGCTGGCGGGCATGTCGACCGACCACTACACACGCCTGGAGCAGGCGCGGGGTTCCCGGCCGTCCCGCCAGATGCTCGCCGCCGTCGCCCGCGCGCTGCGACTCACCGGCGACGAACGGGACCACCTGTTCCACCTCGCCGGTGAGGAGCCCCCACGGGACCGGTCGACGACGGAGCATGTCCGTCCCGGCCTGCTTCTCGTCCTGGACCGGCTGGTCGACGTCCCGGCCCGGGTGGTGAGCGACCGCGGGGACGTCCTCGCGCAGAACGCGATGGCCAGCGCGCTGCACGGTGACCTGTCCGCCCGGCCCGCGGCGGAGCACAACATCGGCTGGCTCTACTTCACGAACCCGTCCGCGCGGGAGCTGTTCCCGGCCGAGGACCGGGACCGGGCCGCCCGCAACCTCGTGGCGGATCTGCGCGCCGCCGTCGCCCGCCGCCCCGACGACGTCCGGCTGGCGGAACTCGTCCGCCGGCTCCGCGCCCGCAGCGAGGAGTTCACCGGCCTGTGGGACGCCCACTGCGTCGCCGTGCGCCGCGCCGACACGAAACGTTTCGTGCACCCGGTCGTCGGCTTGCTGGAACTGGACTGCGAGGTGCTGCTCAGCCCGGAACACGACCAGCGGCTGATCGTCTACACCGCCCGGCCGGGTAGCCGCTCCGGCGAGCGGCTGGAGCTGCTGCGGGTGATCGGCCTGCAGGAACTGACCCGCAGCTGACCCGCTGTCTACCGCGTCACCGGCAAAATATGTGGCGGAGTGTAACGGTCTCCGCTCGGATGGTCAGATGCGCCAGCGCTACGACGACTTCGCACCCCAGATCGCCCTCGCCCGCCGCAAGGGCCTGCCCGCGGTGGTGGCCGGCGCCGAACGGCTCCCCCGATCCCGGAACTCCTCGGCCTCACCGTCACCCGGCCACCCCACTAGGGGATTTCTTGCCGACGGCGTCCGTGGTCGAACAGGGCGACTGTGCTCTGCGGTGCTTCCCGGCCGAAGAAGATCTCCAGGTTCTGCGCCGAGCGGCCGGCGGCGTCGCTACTACGCGCGAAAAGCCGATCTTCGTAGGCGGTGAGCGCGACCTCGGTGTCGAGGTGCTCGACCAGCTTGCTCGCCAGGTCCGCGCCGTCGTACATGGCGAGGTTCGCGCCCTCGCCGGCAAAGGGCGACATCAACGGAGGCCCGCGGACGGGTCACCGAAGTCGATCGACCTCATCCATCCCTCGGGCTTGTTCAGCGCCACGTATCCGAGCACGCCCCCGTCGGCGTAGCGATGGGCGATGATGCCTTTGCCCGGCGCGACCGCCATCAGCGTGCCGCTGCCGATCGCGGCCACGCTCGCCTGACAGTTCTGGCTGCCTGAGGCGACAGCGATCTCGATGAAGCAGGTTCCACTGTAGGCGGGCTTGGCGGGGGTGAGCAGCGGACGCACCTTCGACCAGGCACCGTCCGCGCCGATGACGATGTCGGCGTGCGTGGCGGAGCCTTCCGAACGCCCGCCGGGGCTGCCTCCGGCGATCAACGCGGTGGCCGAGGATCTGCCTTTCGACGACGACAGTGTCGACGCGGCGATGGCGATGGTCACCGTCCACGGTGACGCGCTTGACCGGCTGTGGCTCGCCGACTACGTCCCCGAGCTGATCGCGACGGAACGCCGCCGCTTTCCCGCCGTGGACCGGATCTGCGCGGTGCTGGGCGGCGCCATCACGGTGACCCCGGTGCCTGTTCCCGCCGACTGCGCCGACGGGTTCGCCGAGGCGTTCTACGGCCGACCCGAACGTTTCCTCGACCCGGCCGTACGGCGCTGCCAGTCCGTCTGGAGCTTCGTCGACGACACCGTCACCGACCGGGCGCTGACGCGGCTGCGATCCGACCTCGCCTCCGGTGCCTGGGACCGCCGCTACGGCACGCTACGCCGCCAACCGACGTTCGTCGGAGCGCTGCGGCTGATCACCGCCCTGCCGGTGGACGACACCAGCCCCCGATGACGACGTGCGCACCATGCCACGCCGGCGCTTACCCTCCGTAGGGCCGGGTGATGATCTCCATGGCGTGTCCGGACGGGTCGAGGAAGTACAGGCCGCGCCCGCCGTCATGGTGGTTGATTTCCCCGGGCTTTCTGCCGTGCGGGTCGGCGTAGTAGGTGACCCCTGCTCGGGTGATGCGGTCAAATGCCCGGTCGAACTCGTCGTCCGACACCAGGAAGGCATAGTGCTGCGGGGTGAACGGCTCGCTGATGCTGGCGAAGTCGAGGGTGACCCCGTTGGCGGTGTCCACGGGCAGGAACGGCCCGGTCGGCGCCCCGATCTGCAGGCCGAGAATGTGCGCCAGGAACTCGGCGGACTGCTGCCGGTCGCGGCAGTGGACAATGGTGTGGTTCAACGCGATGGACATCAGCGCAACGCCTCCGTGGGGCGCGGCCGGCTCTCCCGCCGGGCGCCCGGTTTGCGGCACCTCCATGCCTCACCCTGCCGGTGACCAACACGCGGTCCCGCCGCATCATTCTAGTCTCCGCCTGCCGGGCGCCCGGTGCGCGCATGATCGTGGGGATGGTACGGGCGTCGCCGGGCGCGGGTCGGCAGCGGCAGCGGCAGCGGGTGAGGTGTCGGCACGTCGCGTGCTCGACGTCGGGTGTGGGACGGGATCGTTCGCGGTGCGGCTTGCCGACGGCGGGTGGGGGCGGGCGCTGCGGGGCATCCGGGCCGCGCTGCGTCCGCACGGCTGGCTGGTGTTCGAGACCCGACGTCCCGAGCGTCGCGCCTGGCAGGAGTGGGCGCGTGACGTCGAGCCGGTCGTCCTCGACGTCGTCGGGGTCGGACGGGTGCAGCGGCGTCTGACGGTCACCGATGTCAGCCTCAGCAGCGTCCGTAGTCGTCGTCAGCCGTGTCGGGGTCGGCGCTCACGAGGACGTCGACGTCCCGGGGGCCCGGTCCGAGGACGTCGGCGGGTCCCTCGCCGTCCTCGGTGGGGAACCCGACGGACAGGTACGCGGTGACACCGTCGACGGGCCACGAGTAGCACATTCTCTCGCCGCGGAAGGCACGCGTGTCGGGGTGGATGTCGCCCTTGTGGACGAGGGTCCAGCCGGCGGCGGGCAGGGCGTGCCGGTAGTACGCCGTGACCTCGGCGAGGGGGCTGGTCGTGTGGTACCAGCGTGAGGCGTAGGGGACGAAGGTGCTGTCGGTGCAGCCGTGGCTGGCGCCATCGGTGACCAGGGTCGCGCCCGGGGGGTGCAGGTCGAGCGCGGCGAGGGTGTCCAGGGTGGCGGCGAGGCGCCGGTCCCGGCCGGTGCAGTCGTCCCGCAGGGCGGAACGTGCCTCGATCACGGAGCAGCCGCTGGTCACGGCGGTGGCAGCGAGCACGCCGACGATCAACGCAACCCAGGTGCCGTGTCTGCCCCGCTGCGCCCTGATCTGTCTGCTCCGCACGGAGCCCGAGAATAGCCAGAGGAGGTCGGCGGGCGGCCGGTGGCGGTGCGGATGGCCTGGATGGGGGGCGGCACGGACCGCGGCGGGTGAGGGTTGTCACCCCGGTGGCGGCGGGGATGGTGCCGCGCGGGAGCCGGCGCGGCCGGTGACCAGCCCCGGGGGTGATGGCGCGGCGGG
>NZ_JBFLUG010000292.1:0-3659 GCF_041008525.1 Parafrankia sp. FMc2
CATCCAGCTCCTCACCGACACCCGGCCCTGGCCCGACGTCCACCGCCCCCGCCGCGCCGCCGTCTCCTCCTTCGGCATCAGCGGCACCAACGCCCACGTCATCCTCGAACAAGCCCCCGAGCCGTCCACGGCGACATCGGCCGAGGAGCTCGCGGCGCCGGCAGCCGACGCGAGCGGCCGGCCGCTCGCGTGGCTGCTGTCGGCACGCTCGGCGCCGGCGCTCGCGGAGCAGGCGCGTCGCCTGCAGTCCTTCCTCGACGGCCCGGCCGGCGTCGACCCGGTGGCCGTCGGATCCGCGCTGGCGGCCGCCCGGGCCACCCTCGAGGAGCGGTCGGTGCTCCTCGGTTCGGACGAGACCACCCTGCGGCGCGCGCTGGATGCGCTGGGCCGGGGTGACGCGGACCCGGCGCTGGTATCCGGAACCGTCCCGGCCGCCGGCACCGGCCGGACGGCGTTCCTGTTCACCGGCCAGGGCAGCCAGCGGCCGGGGATGATCCGCGAGCTGTACGCGGCTTATCCCCGGTTCGCGACGGCGCTGGACATGGTCACCGCGCGTCTCGACGACGCCCTCGCCGCCATCCCCGCGCGGAGTCTTCCGCCAGGCGCTGCGGTCGGCACGGCGGTCGGCACGGTCTGGCCGTCGCTGCGGGACGTCCTGCGTGCCGACCCGCAGACCGCGCCGGAGACGGCCGCCCTGATCCACCAGACCGTCTTCGCGCAGACCGGCCTGTTCGCCTTCGAGGTGGCGCTGCACGAGCTGGTGCGCTCCGCCGGGATCGTCCCCGACCATCTGATCGGCCACTCGATCGGCGAGCTGACCGCGGCGCATGTCGCCGGGGTGCTCACCCTCGACGACGCGGCCCGGCTGGTCGCCGCCCGCGCCCGCCTGATGCAGGACCTCCCGGCCGGCGGGGCGATGATCTCCGTGGCCGCACCGGAGCCCGAGGTGCTGGCGGTCCTCGCCGATCTCGCTCCCGGTGCGGACGTGGGTGTCGCGGCGGTCAACGGCCCGTCCGCGACCGTGATCTCCGGGGAGGCCGAGTCCACCCGGCGGGTCGCCGCCCGGCTCGCCGAGCAGGGCCGGCGTACCCGCGAGCTGACGGTCAGCCACGCCTTCCACTCGCCGCGCATGGACGGCATGCTCGCCGACTTCGCGGCGTTCGCCGCCACCCTGAGCTACGCCGAGCCGGCGATCCCGGTCATCTCGAACCTGACCGGCGCTCCGGCCGACCCGGCCGAGATCAGCACGCCCGGGTACTGGGTCCGGCACGTCCGCGACGCCGTCCGTTTCCACCAGGGCGTCCGCGCGCTGCGCGCCCTCGGCGTCACGACCTGGCTGGAGCTGGGGCCCGACAGCACCCTCACCGGACTCGCCCAGGCCAGCCTCGCCGACGACACGGTGGGCGCGGTGGGCGCGGTGGGCACGGTGGGCACGGTGGGCGCGGTGGACGCGGTGGACGCGCTGGACGCGCTGGACGCGCCAGGCGCGGAGGCTGCGGAGGGTCGTCCGGACGGCGCCAGGGGCCGGGACACGGAGCCCGGCACAGCCACCGCCACCGCACCCCTCACGGTGCCGGCGCTGCGCCGCGGCCGTGACGGTGCCGAGACGCTGCTGGCCGCGCTGGCCGCGCTCCACGTGCACGGCCACGCCGTGGACTGGCGCGCCGTGCTGCCCGCCCCGGGCACCGGGCACACCGGGCCCACCACTCGCGAGGCCGCCAGGGTCGCGGCCGCCCTGCCGACCTACCCGTTCCAGCGCCGCACCTACTGGCTGCCCGCCGGGGCCGGCGCCGCGGCAGGCGCGTCCGACCTGGGGCTCAGCCCGGTGGCGCACCCGCTGCTCGGCGCGGTGGTGCCGCTCGCGGACGGCGACCGGCTGGTGCTCACCGGTCGGTTGTCCACGGCCGCCCACCCGTGGCTGGCCGACCATGTCGTCGCCGGCCGGGTGCTGGTGCCGGGCACCGGTCTGCTCGACCTGGTCCTGCACGCCGCCAGCCACACGGACACCCCGCGGGTGGAGGAGCTGACGCTGTGTGAGCCGCTGGCACTGCCCGGCGACGGCACGCTGGACGTCCAGATCGAGATCAGCGGCGCCGACCCGGCGGGGGCGCGGGCGCTGACCGTGCACAGCCGGCCGGCAGCCGGCAACGGCACTCCAGGCGGGGACGGGACCGATCGGCCAGGGTGGCGTCAGCACGCCACCGCCGTCCTCACCGCAGCCGGGTCCGGGGCGGACGACCCCGTGACGGACGGCGGCGCGGCTGCCGGGGACAGCGGCGCGGGTGCCCTCGACCCGGGCTTCGCGGAGCTCGCCGGCAGCTGGCCGCCGGCAGCCGCCGAGCCGGTGGACCTCGATGGCCTGTACGACGCGCTCGCCAGCACGGGCCTCGACTACGGCCCCGCCTTCCAGGGCCTGCGGGCGGCCTGGCGCCGTGGAGCCGAGACGTTCACCGAGGTCGCCCTGCCGGACGGGGAGCCAGCCGACGCCGGGTCGTTCGGTGTTCATCCCGCGCTGCTCGACGCGGCGCTGCACCCGCTGGCATCCCGGCCGGACGTCGACCGCCCGGAAGGCGCCGGACAACCCGACCGGGCCGCGGACGGCATCCGGCTGCCGTTCTCCTGGAGCGGGGTCACGGTGCACAGGGCCGGACCGCGGGCGCTGCGCGTGCGGCTCGCGCCCGCACCGGCGGACGCCGGCCGTGGCGCGGTGAGCCTGCTCGTCGCGGACGACACCGGTGAGCCGGTCGCCTCCGTCCGGGCGCTGGCCGTGCGGACGGTCCACCCGGAGGCCCTCGCTGCGGCCGACTCGTCGACATCCGCCGCGGAGGCGCTGTTCACCCTGCGGTGGGACGAGCTCCCAGCCGGCACCCCCACGCCTGCCGGGGCCGGTGCGGCTGGCAGTGCCGCGGGCAGCGGGCGCTGGCTGGTCATCGGCCGGCAGAGCGCGCGCCTCGCCGGGCTGCTGGCCGGTATCGGCGTCGACGCAGGCGCCCAGGCCGGGATCAGCGCGTCTCCGGCCTTCGGCGCCGATCCCGGGCCGCCCGCCGGGCGGGCGGCTCCCGGTCTCGAACCGGCCGCCGTGCGCGCGGGCGCCGCGCAGACGCTGGCGGTGCTCCAGGACGTGCTCGCCGCCGAGGGCGACCCCGACGGGACACGCGTCCTGGTCGTCACCGAGGGTGCGCTCGCGGCGGCCACGGGGGACCTCGCCGATCCGGCGCAGGCACCGGGCTGGGGACTGGTACGCACCGCCCAGAGCGAGTACCCGGGCCGCTTCGTGCTGCTCGACCTGCCAGCGCGCCTGGAGCCGGTGAACACCTCGGACGAGGCCGCCCCGCGGGACGACGCTGCGCGGGACCACCCGAAGCCAGGCGAGGCGGAGCCCGGCGAGGCGGAGCTGGGCGAGGCGCTGCGGCGGATCACCGACGCTGTCGTCACGGCCGGCGAGAACCAGTTCGCGGTCCGCGACGGCGCCGTCCTGGTGCCCAGGCTGGTGCGCGCGCCCGCCGGCGACCGGCCCGGCGGCGCCCTGGACCCGGCGGGGACGGTGCTGATCACCGGTGGCACCGGCACCCTCGGCGCCCTCGCCGCCCGCCACCTCGTCACCCACCACGGCATCCGCCACCTGCTCCTCGTCAGCCGCCGCGGCCCCACCGCCCCCG
>NZ_JBFLUG010000293.1:0-3638 GCF_041008525.1 Parafrankia sp. FMc2
CCGTCAAGCACGGACTGAAACGTGTGCAGTACCGGCCCGATCTTCTTGTCGGGTTCCTTGCCGAGACCGGGCTTGCTTGGGAAGAGCTCGGATCAACATGACTTCTCGCATTAATCATCAGTAGCTGCGTGGACGTCGCACGGCGGACACGCCAACGGCCAGTGATCCAATTCGGGTCACTGGCCGTTGTTCGTGCTGGGTCCATGGGTTACACGGTCAGGAGCAATGCCACCAGGTCAGCGCCCACCGGATCGGCCTTGTCCGTGCCGTCCCGGGCCGCCAGCAGCCGGACCCCCACGCAGCGCAGCATCTCCAGTGCCGCGAGCCTGCCGGGTTCGGTGTCCGCCAGCCGATCCATAGTGTCGACCACGACCACGCCATACCGGCCGGAACGGACCAGACGCAGTGCCACCCACCAGGCCCACGGGTCCGAGCCGTACTGACGGACCACACCCCGGCAGTCCAGCCCCGGGCCGCGAACACCTCCCGCCGTGGCCCAGCAAGATTAATCCGCGTGGGAGCAAGAAATGAACTTCGCCGACCTGTTGCGTCCAACGCTTCACGCCCTTGCTCATCGACGCCGCGCGGCCGTGTCGGCACCGTCCTGGGGACAGGTGGTTCGTCGACGAGACCTACGTCAAGGTCGCCGGCCACTGGACCTACCTGTACCGGGCGGTTGACCAGCACGGACAGGTCATCGATGTCCTCGCCAGCACCCGCCGTGATCAGGCTGCGGCACGCCGGTTCTTCACCGGCGCGCTGTCCCACGGGCGCCGGCCGGTCGAGGTCACCACCGACAAGGCCCCGGTCTACCCGCGGATCCTCGACGAGCTGCTCCCCGAGGCCTGCCACGTCGACGCCGCGCGGGAGAACAATCGGATCGAATCCGATCACAGCCGGTTGAAAGCCCGGCTCCGCCCGATGCACGGCCTGAAACGGCTGCGTTCCGCCCAGACGATCAGCGCAGGGCATGCGCTGGTCCAGAACATCCGCCGCGGCCACTACGAACTCGGGATCGACACCGACCCGCACGCACGGCTGACAGCCGCGTTCACCGAACTCACCCTCGCGATCTGATCACCCGCTCGGCAGGGTCAACCATGCCCTGCCATCCCGCAATGCAACAGACCCACCTCCGCCAGGTGCGCCTCGATGTCGCGGGTCGTCATGCCCCGCGAGTACAACGACAGGATCGTGTCGTCAAGGTTCCCGATCCGCCGGGCCCGCTTCGGCACGATCACCGGTTCGAACGACCCGTTCCGGTCCCGGGGGACCTCGATGTCGACCGGCCCGTTACGCGTCGACACCGTCTTCGTGGACTTCCCGTTCCGGGAGTTCCCCGTCCCGTGCCCGGCCGGGTCGCCGACCTCGTAGCCCAGATGGCTGGTCATCTCGACCTGCAGCGCGCGCTCCAGGACGGCCTTCGTCATCTGGTTCAACAACCCGTCGACCCCATCGATCGGGGTACCGGCGGCCTTCGCGTCCTTCAACAACACGTCGATCGCCTCGGGAGAGAAAGCATCCGCGATTCTCCGTGCCGCCTCTTCGTCGCGAGTCCGAAGCGTCGGGTTTTGCGTCATTCGGTGTCCCTTTCCGACCTACCCCGATCAGTCAGGCAGGTCGATCCTGGTCCACCTCCGGCTTACACAGCCGTCATGACACGCCCGCAGATGGCCGCGTTCCTGGCCGCGCACGCCAGCTGGATCAACGTGGTGTGGCTGCCGGCCTACGCCCCCGACCTGAACCCGACCGAAGGCGTCTGGTCGTACCTGAAACGCACGACCCTGGTCCACCTCGCCGCCCGTGGCATCGACGAGGTCCACCAGGCTGTCAAACACGGCCTGAAACGCATGCAGTACCGACCTGAACTCCTCGTCGGGTTCCTCACCGAAACCGGACTGACCTGGGAACAGCCCTGATCAACAAAACTTCACACATTAATCATCAGTAGCAGGCTAGTTTCTGTAAGACCCTGCCTCAAACAGGTTGACAGGTTTCGCTTTGAGGCCGCTCAGCCAGAGTGGTTCGGGGCCTGGCTATGTCGGTCACAACGAGCACCGATTGCTGCCGGCGATGAGCACCGGGCCAAGATCCGGCGAGTCGATGTCGCTGGGTTCGAGCACCACGGCGGCGAGCCTGTGCGCGGGTGCCTCCGCGGCGCCTCCTCGCTGCGCCTTTGCCTGGTACGAAACAGGATCGAGCCGGGAAGCGGTCCGGGACACCGGGCACGCCGGTCGCACAGCGCGCCCGGTGGTGCTCGAACCCAGCGACATCGCGGCGGCCGTGACGCGGCTCCGTAGTGCTCACGACGACCAGCATTTGGTGCTCGTTCTCGCTTGCGTAGCCAGGGGCCCGAGGAACGTCACCCTGTCAGGGCCTGCCCGGCCAGGTGGGCCCACCTCGACCCGGGTGTCAACAGATGTGACACCAACCCCAAAAAGTCGATTGCCTTCCACGACAACCCCAGGCGAAAGCTAGATCTGCCGGAAGGATTGCGAACAGGCTGCGGATTTTCAGCGGAAATCAAGATTGTCCGGCGCCAGCATGGCGAGCTGTTTCGCGGTCTCCCGCGTGTCGGGGTGGTTGCCGCCAAGCAGCCCATGGCGGCGAGCCAGCGTGTCCTCAAGCAAGGCGCGGGCGGCGGTCAGATCCCCCAACGCCCCCAATACTGTGGCGAGGTTGTTCGCCGAGTGTAGGGTGTCAGGATGATCTTCGCCCAGCAGTCGACGGAAACGAGCCAGCGTGTCTTCGTTCAAGGCGCGGGCGGCGGTCAGATCCCCTAACGCCCGCAAGTCGTCGGCGAGATTGTGTGCCGTGCGTAGGGTGTCGGGGTGGTCGTCGCCAAGCACCCGCCGCCGACAGGCCAACGTGTCCTCGTGAAGGGCGCGAGCGGCGGTCAGATCCCCCAACGCCCCCAATACTGTGGCGAGGTTGTTCGCCGAGTGTAGGGTGTCAGGATGATCTTCGCCCAGCAGTCGACGGCGGCGGGCCAGTGTGTCCTCGTTCAAGGCGCGGGCGGCGGTCATATCCCCTAACGCCCGCAAGTCGTCGGCGAGGTTGTGTGCCGACATCAGGGTGTCGGGGTGGTCGTCGCTAAGTACCCGCCGCCGACGGGCCAACGTGTCTTCGTGTAGGGCGCGGGCGGCGGTCAGATCCCCCAACGACCACAGGTCTGCGGCGAAGTTGTTCGCCGACATCAGGGTGTCGGGGTGGTCGTCGCCAAGCACCCGCCGCCGACGGGCCAACGTGTCTTCGTCGAGAGCACGGGCAGCGGTCAGATCCCCCAACGACCACAGAACTGCGGCGAGGTTGCTCGCCGAGCGCAGGGTGTCGGGGTGGTCGTCGCCAAGCACCCGCCGCCGACGGGCCAACGTGTCCTCCTGCAGGGCGCGGGCGGCGGCCGGATTCCCCAACGACCACAGACAGACGGCGAGGATATTTGCCGCGCCCAAGAGGTCGGGGTGGTCGGGGCCGAGGGTACGGGTCCAGCGACGGTAGGCCCGGTCGGCGAGGCGGAGCCTGTCAATCCCGATGAGACATCAGGCTGCTTGGTTTGTGGGTAGCGCCTCCTCGGTCTCGATGATCGCTGGGGGCTGGTTGATCCACGCCTTGGTCGGCAGCGCGGGCGGGGCCGGTCG
>NZ_JBFLUG010000294.1:0-3579 GCF_041008525.1 Parafrankia sp. FMc2
GATCTTCTCCTGGCCGCGCACGCGCAGCTTCCCGGGGGTCGGCTGGTGGTGGTGTGGGACCGGTTGAACATCCATCTCCAGGCCGAGATGGCCGTGTTCCTGGCCGCGCACGCCGGCTGGGTGAGTGAACCGCCGCATAAGCCAGATAGGGTTCCTGCTACGCAGGTGTCCGAGAAACGGGGCTCACCTCATGGTGTCCGAGGGAAAGTCGCGGGGCGGCCTGGTATCCCGGCAGTGCGGGGATCAGCCGGCGTGACCGTTTCGTCCCCTTCTGGCGGAATCCGGCAGCGGTGACGGCATGTTCGGCAACCCGTGATCGATCAACAGGGTGGATGGCCTCTGTCAAAGATCCTGCTCCTGTCGTGTGGTCCCGCCGCGGCATCCGTGGCAGAGTGCGGGTTGGGCAGGCTGGTTCTCGTTGGGTAGGCGGCTTCTCATCGTTTCCTCCGCAGACATCGGGCGCATGCTCGGTGCACTGGTCGATCTCGGGCGTCCGGCGACCTTCGAGCAGCTCCCCCGCCTGGTGGCCGAGCATGCGGCTGGCTCGGGGCTGCATCAGGTGCGGATCTATGTGGCGGATCTCCGCGCGGAGGTGCTGCGGGAGGTGACCGGCCGGGGCCTCGACGCCGGTGAGGGCGGCGAGGAACTGCGGGTGGACGGCAGTCTGGCCGGGCAGGCGTTCCGTGAGATCAGACTGCTGAGTGCTTCGCCCGATGCGGCTGCGGGCCTCCGGAAGTACTGGGTGCCGGTACTGGACGGGACGGAACGGCTCGGACTCCTCCTGGTCGCGATCAGCACGGATCTGGACTCCGACACCGAGGACGCGATGCGCCAGCTCGCGGCTCTCGTCGGACTGCTGCTGGTGAGCAAGCGGGCGGTCAGCGACTCCCATGCTCGGTTGATCCGCAGCCGGCCGATGTCCGTGGCCGCGGAGATGCAGTGGCAGCTCATGGCTCCGCCGTCGTTCGCCAACGACAGGGTGGAGATCGCCGCGGCGATGGAACCGGCGTACGAGGTAGGTGGGGATGCGTTCGACTACGCCGTGGGCAGTGACATCGTCCATCTGGGGATCTTCGACGCGATGGGCCACGATGCCGCCGCCGGGCTGTGCGCGAACCTGGCGGTCGCCGCCTGCCGGGCTCACCGCCGGCAGGGACTGGATCTGGTTCGCACCGCACAGGAGATCGAACGCAGCCTCATCGACCAGTTCGGCTCGGCTCGGTACGCGACCGCGATTCTGGCCGAACTCGACACCACCACCGGGCAGCTGAGCTGGATCAGTCACGGCCATCACCCTCCGGTGATCATTCGTGGGGGTCGGTGGATCACCACGCCGCTGTGTGAACCCGCGCATCCCCTCGGGACCGACCTCGGGCTCACCGCCACCGTCTGCCAGGAGTATCTCGAACCGGGCGATCGACTGCTCCTCTACACCGACGGGGTCACCGAGGCCCGCGACGCTGCCGGCAGGGAGTTCGGCCTGGCCCGCTTCGTGGAGTTCATCCTGCGGGAGCAGGACATGGGGCTTCCCGTCCAGGAGACCTTGCGCCGCCTGATGCGCGCGCTGCTCGACCATCACGACGGCCGCCTCAGGGACGACGCCACCGTCCTGTTCCTCGAACGGAACCCACCGCACAACCCCCAGACGATCACCACACCAGGCTGACACCTGTGGCCGGCTACGTAGCCGGCCGGCTATGGCTTCGCCGCCGCGGGCCCGTCAAATCGCGCGCCGACAAGGGCTACGACGCCGACGACCTGCGCGGCCTCCTCCGCAACCGAGGAACCGTGCCCCGCATCGCCTTCGGATACCTCACCCTGGCAGACCTGATCGACACGGCCTATTGTCGTAGGTCCGTCGCCTTCACCGCTGGAGATTTTGGAAACGGTTCCGGCATCTGCCAAGGAGAGCCAGCCCGATTTGTGATCACCCCGCGTCCCGCCTGTAGCGGTCGGTGTGGGAGCCCGGTCGTGGACGGAGCCGGGCGCGGTCCGGGGGGTCCGCCGACCATGCGGGTCGGGATGGTTGGCGGTGTTGTCGCGAATCGGTGAGGTATGCGCAGGCCCTATCGCGCTGGCGCGGCTCGTTCTGCCACCCGAAGTGCACGTGCAGGCATCGCCCAACTGTCCGACGAGCTGAGCCTCCTCCTCGACGCCGGGATCGACGACTGGGGTGGCGTCTCTCCCGTCACCGCGGATCATGTCAACCCTGAGCGCCCCTGGCCGTCGCTCGACCGGCTGCGCGCCGCCACCGAGGTCCGCCCGCGGCTCGTCCGCAGCCTCGTCGGTGGCCGGTGGTTGCACCAGGCAGGAACGGTGCCGGGCGACCGTCGTCTCGACGTATCCGGCGAGATTGCTCCACAGATGGAAGCGGTCCGCCACCTGGACCGCCTCCGGGGCGCCGGTGCGGGCACCCTCGGCGTAGGCACCGGCCCGGTCCCGACAGATCACCTGCGCGCCCGGATGCTCGCTCAGCCAGCCGGCGAACGTCGCCGCTTCCCGGTCGGGCAGCAGGTCCACCGGCCGGCGGCTGTCGAGATCGATCAGGACTGTTCCGTAGACCCGACCCCGGCGCAGCGCGAAGTCATCCACCCCGAGGACCGTCACCACCCCGATCCGCGGGTCGGGCAGAACCCGGACTCGGCGCAGCAGCGTGTTCCGGCCCGCGGGAAGGCCCATCCTGCCGGCGAGGCGTGCTCCGGCTCTGCCCGCCAACGCCAACCCGATCGCCTCGATCATCCGACTGGCGAGCGGGGTGAACCGGGCATGCGGACTCGTCAGACCCGCCACCTGCTCCGCGAACGTCACCCGCGGACAGCCGGCTGTCAGGCAGCGGAACCGCCGGACCAGCAGATCAATCTCGACGTGGGCACCCGCGATCGCCGCATCGACCAGCCGGCGGCGATACCGCCCGTGGACCCGCTCCGAGACCACCCCGCATCCGGGGCACGCACCAGCGGCTCCTCGAACACGGGCCCGTAACCGCAGCCGATCACCAGACCGGTCCATCCGATCGACAACGAGACCCGACAGGTGCGGAAGGAGAACCCCAAGGTCAGAGAGGCACCCGGCACATGATCACAGAGGGTCGATCGTGATCAGCATGCTGCCCCGGGGTCAGCCTGATCACAAGATCAGGGACAGATCCAGATCCCGATTTCAGCGCCCGTTGACAAGCGCCTCCACCTCGGGACCCGGCCTCGTCGGGCTCGTGCGCGGACGCCGGGAACGGTCCGCCAGACCCGCCTTCCCCTCGGCGGTGAACTGGCGCCGCCACGTGTCCAGCGACTGCCGCGTCGTGCCGTAGCGGACCGCGACCTCACCGATCGGCGAGCCGGCCAACACCCCACACACCGCCCGGCCCGGTGGTCGGCCGTCGCCTGCTGATCCACAACCCGCCGCCAATCCGCAGAACAAGATCACAGGCGGAGGTTTGCTGTCAAGCATGTACTAGAGGGTGTTCTGTACGGGTTCGCTGGGTTTCGGGTTGAGGTGATGTCTGGCGTGCGGGGTTGATCGTGTTGCGTGTGGGGGCTGGTGCGTTCTGCTGGAAGACATGGTGGAACGTAAGCCGTACCC
>NZ_JBFLUG010000295.1:0-3567 GCF_041008525.1 Parafrankia sp. FMc2
CCCCCACCCCTGCCCCCGCCGCCGGCCGCCGGGCGGGCACCGCCCGGCGGCCGTCACGGGACCGCACCGCGCTGGCGGGCTGGTCGGCCGCGAACCTTGTCATCGTCGCCCTGTCGCTGGTGCCGCTGCTGTGGCTGGTGTCGCTGTCCTTCAAGACCCCGGGCAGCATCACCGACGGCCGTTTCATCCCGCGGGAATGGACCCTCGAGAACTACCGGGAGATCTTCGGAGAGTCCCTCTTCACCCGGGCGCTGCTGAACAGCCTGGGGATCGCGCTCATCTCCACCGTGCTCGCGGTGGCACTCGGCGCGATGGCCGCCTACGCGATCGCCCGGCTCGCCTTCCCCGGCAAGCGGCTGCTCGTCGGGCTGGCGCTGCTGATCGCCATGTTCCCGCAGATCTCCCTGGTCAGCCCGCTGTTCAACCTGTGGCGCCAGATCGGTATCTTCGACACCTGGATCGGGCTGATCATTCCCTACCTGACGTTCTCCCTGCCGTTGGCCATCTACACCCTGTCGGCCTTCTTCCGGGAGATTCCCTGGGATCTGGAGAAGGCCGCACAGGTCGACGGAGCCACCCCGCGGCAGGCCTTCCTGCGGGTTATCGCCCCGTTGGCCGCGCCGGGCATGGTGACCACCGCGATCCTGATCTTCATCTTCTGCTGGAACGACTTCCTGTTCGCGATCTCGCTGACGTCGACGGAGCAGTCGCGGACGGTCCCGGCCGCCATCGCGTTCTTCACCGGTGCGTCGCAGTTCGCCCAGCCGATCGGGTCGATCGCGGCGGCGGCCGTCGTCATCACCATCCCCATCATCGTCTTCGTCCTGCTGTTCCAACGTCGGATCGTCGCCGGGCTGACCTCCGGCGCGGTGAAGGGATAGGCCCGGCCATGGCGGACATCGTTCTCGACCACGTCACCAAGAGATACCCCGACGGCCGGCTCGCGGTCGACGACGCCAGCCTCTCCATCGCCGACGGCGAGTTCGTCATCCTCGTCGGCCCGTCCGGGTGCGGGAAGTCGACCACCCTGAACATGATCGCCGGCCTGGAGGACATCTCCTCCGGCGAACTGCGCATCGGCGGGAAGGTGGTCAACGACCTGGCGCCGAAGGACCGCGACATCGCCATGGTGTTCCAGAGCTACGCGCTGTACCCGCACATGTCGGTACGGAAGAACATGGGTTTCGCGCTGGCGCTGGCGAAAAGACCGAAGGAGGAGATCAACCGGAAGGTCGAGGAGGCCGCCCGGGTACTCGACCTCACCGAACACCTGGACCGCAGGCCGGCGCAGCTCTCCGGCGGGCAGCGCCAGCGGGTCGCGATGGGCCGCGCCATCGTCCGCTCGCCGAAGGCGTTCCTGATGGACGAGCCGCTGTCCAACCTGGACGCCAGACTGCGGGTGCAGATGCGCACCGAGGTCTCCCGCATCCAGAACCGGCTCGGCACGACGATGGTGTACGTCACCCACGACCAGACCGAGGCGATGACACTGGGCGACCGGGTGGCGGTGCTGCGAGCCGGGCGGATCCAGCAGGTCGGCACGCCGAGCGAGCTGTACGGCCGGCCGGCGACCGTGTTCGTCGCCGGTTTCATCGGCTCACCCGGGATGAACTTCGTGCCGGCGACCGTCGAGGAGGGCGAGCTGCGCACCCCCCTCGGGACGATCGTCCCGGACGAGCGGCAGCGGCGGCTGCTGGAAGGCTGGAACGGAACGACGGACGGCGGCCGTTCGCTGATCGTCGGCGTGCGGCCCGAACACTTCGAGGACGCGGCCCTGGAGGCGGTGAAGGACCGTCCGGGACTGCGGTGCACGGTCACGGTGGACGTGCTGGAACGGCTCGGCTCGGACAGCTACGTCTACTTCACCCTCCAGGGCGGGCGCGCCCGGACCGCCGACCTCGACGAGCTGGCACACGACGCCGGGACGGTCGAGCTGTCCAGCGGGGCGGAACAGGTCGTCGCCCGCCTCGACGCGGCCAGCCGCATCCGCGAGGGCGAGAAGGCCGAGCTGTGGCTGGACGCCCACCAGCTGCACCTGTTCGATCCCGACACCGGCCGCAACCTTGATGCCCCGGCACGGCCTGACGCGGCCGGGGCATGACCCGACAGCCCCACGCCAGCTCAGCCCTGCCAGGAACGCCAGGGAACGCTAGGGAAGGAGCCAGTCGACGGGTTGGGCGCCCTGGCCGAGCAGGTGGTCGTTGGCGCGGCTGAACGGCCGGGAGCCGAAGAATCCACGGTCCGCGGAGCGCGGCGACGGGTGGGCGGACTCGATGGTCGGGGTGGAGGGCAGGAACGGGCGCAGGCTGCGCGCGTCGGCACCCCAGAGGATCGCGACCAGCGGGGTGCCCCGGGCAGCCAGGGCACGGATCGCCTGCTCGGTGACGTCCTCCCAGCCCTTGCCCCGATGCGCACCCGGCTGGCGCGGCGCCGTCGTCAGCACCCTGTTCAACAACAGCACCCCCTGCCGGGTCCACGGCGTGAGGTCACCGTTCGTGGGCCTGGGCACGCCGACATCCGCGGACAGCTCCTGGAAGATGTTCACCAGGCTGCCTGGTAGCCGGCGCACCTCGGGCGCGACCGCGAAGCTGTACCCGATGGCCATGCCCGGGGTCGGGTAGGGATCCTGCCCGACAATGAGGACGCGGACGTCGTCGAAAGGCTGCTGGAAGGTCCGCAGCACATGCTCGCCCGCCGGCAGGTAGCTGCGCCCCGCCGCGATCTCCGCGCGCAGGAAGTCACCCATGGCGGCGATGCGGTCCGCCACCGGCTCCAGGGCCTTCGCCCAGCCTGGTTCGAGGATGTCCTGCAGAGGTTGTGCCGGCATGGCCGCTCACCCTATCGGGGGGTGCTGCGCCCCGATGCAGGGTCGTGCCGCGCTGCCCGGCGATGCTGACCGCCGATCAGAAGGCGACGCTGCCGGTGGGTGACTCGCCGAGGCGGAAGCAGGTGTCGTTGTCGCGCAGGTAGCCGAAGGCGAACGCCTGGGCGCGCTGGCGGGGTGTGCCGTGGGCACCGTCCGAGGTGGCGGTCTCGCGGTCGAACCAGCCACGGTCGCGGGTGTCGCCGAGGCTGAAGAACAGCAGGGCGCCGGAGAACGCGTCGCCGAGGTCGAGCCGGTCGGCGTCGGTGGCGAGGCGTGCCTGGCTGCCGGCGAGGCAGTCGGCCTGGTTCTCCTCCGCGCGGGACACGACTCCGACGCGGCCGGAAAGGGTCGACGCCCGATGGGCAAGTTCATGCATGATCACGTACATCGGGTAGGACGGGCCACCGATGTCGTGCAGCTCGGTCATGAAGTCGACGCTGTAGGCGATGGTGTCGTCGGCTGTGCAGTAGAGGGCGTTACCGGCGAACGCGGCCGGGTCGGATTCGCCTTCCGCGCAGGCGATGGGCGGGATCTCGCCGTCGCGGTAGGCGATGTAGCGGGGCACCGTCCACTGCCAGGGCTGCGACAAAGTCGTGATCGGCGTGTCGGCTGGCGTCGCGGGCTGGTAGCGGCTACGGCGTCGCGGTGAGAACGGCCCGGGAACAGGCGGACGCGGCGCCCACGGGATGATCGAGGTTCCT
>NZ_JBFLUG010000296.1:0-3526 GCF_041008525.1 Parafrankia sp. FMc2
GAAGTGACCCCGCTCCTGTGGAGGTCGATCCGGACCCTGCCTAGTTACGGCCGAAAGAAGCAGCGGCGGCGAAGATGGTGAGCATCTGTTCCATCGCGAGGTCGACGCCGGCGCGGTCGCCGGTGGCCAGCAGGTCGAGCAGGAGTCCCCGGGTGGCCGCCAGGCCGAGCCGGGCCTGCGCACGGGCCTCGGCCGGCTCCCGGCCTTCGCGTACCAGGTACTCGGTCGCCGGGCCGAGCCAGTCCTCCACCACCCCGTCAAGCAGCGGCTGGGCGTAGGCGCGGCCCTGCAGCGCCTGGCCGTAGATCTCGAAGAAGAGGCGTTCGAACGGGGCCAGCGCCGGGTCGCTGAGTCGGCGCCACATCTGCCGCCCCAGCTCGACCGCGGACGTCGCCGGTTCGCTCCGCATCTGGGCGAACGCGGCGCGCTGCTGCTCCTCCATGGCTCGCACGACCTCGACGAGGAGGCCGTCCCGTGAACCGAAGTGATAAATGATCATGCGATGGCTGGAGTCGACCGCGGCGGCCAGCTGCCGGAGGCTCAGGTCGCCTATCCCGTGCTCGGCCAGGTGGGCGAGGACGTCGCCGAGAAGGCGTTGCCGCCCTGTGCCGTCCTGCGCGCTGTCCGATGGCGGACCTTGCCGGGTCATGTACCGGATGGTACATGTACCAAGTGGTACATGGCCGCGGCGGGTTGCCGTCGCGGACCGCAGGACGCTGATCGCCATAGGAGGCACCCGATGTACTACGAGACCTCGGTGACCATCGACGCACCGGCCGACGACGTCTGGGCCGTGATGCGCGACGTCGAGCGCTGGCCCACCTGGACTCCGACGATGACCACCGTGGAGGCCAGGAACGCGGCTGGCGCCCCGGACGGCGAGCTGCGCGAGGGGAGCGTGGTGCGCATCCAGCAGCCCCGGCTCCCGGCAGCCGCCTGGACCGTGACCGACCTGGCCCCGGGCGCGGGCTTCTCCTGGACGTCGAAGGCGACCGGCATGACCACGGTCGCCGACCACCGCATCACGCCCACCCCGGATGGTGGCACCGTGACAGTGCGGCTGAGCCTGCGCCAGTCCGGCCCTCTGGCCCCGGTGGTGGCACTTTTCATGGCCCGGCTGGTCCGGCGGTACGTCGACACCGAGGCTCAGGGTCTGCGGGAGTACTGCGAGCACCACCACCGCACCAGCCGGCCCCGTACCTGACCCGTCACCCGGCGTGGGTGCGCTGCCTGCGCTGGCGGGTGCGCGGCGCGGCGCGGTCAGGACCAGCTGGGCGCGGTCAGGACCAGCTGATGGCACCGGCGCGGTCGATGAAGCGTCCTGAGGAATGCCCCGGCCCCTCGGTGGCGAGGGCGACGATGGCGTCGGTGCCTTCGGTGACTGTCTGCGGCCGCTGTGGCCGTTGAGGTCGGTCGCGGTGTAGCCGGGGTCGACCGCGTTCACGCGGATGTCGGTCAGCGCCTTGGCGTACTGGGTCGTCAGCATGATCAGCGCGGCCTTCGACGAGGTGTAGAGGGGTGCGATGACCGTCGATTCGACGCGGGACTCGTCGTGGGTGATGGCCAGCGAACCGAGTCCGCTGCTGACGTTGACGATCACCGGGTCGGCGCAGCGGCGGAGCAGGGGGAGGAAGGCGGTGGTCGTTCTGATCACGCCGAACAGGTTGACGTCGAAGACGGCCAGGGCGTCGGCGGCGGTCAGCGCGTCCACGTCGCCGTGGGGACCACCGATGCCCGCGTTGTTGATCAGGACGTCGATCGAACCCTCGTGTGCTTCGACGTCGGAGGCGGCTCCGGTGACCGAGGCGTCGTCGGTGACGTCGATGGGGACGAAGCGGGCGCCGAGCGCCCTGGCGGCCGCGGTGCCCCGTTCGGGGTCGCGGGCGCCGAGCAGAACGGTGTGACCGAGAGCGATGAGGCGGCGGGCGGTCTCGTACCCGAGGCCCTTGTTGGCTCCGGTGATGAAGGTCGTTGTCATGCCTCCATCGTTGGCCCGGCGGGGCCAGGCCCACCAGGGACGGGCCGACGGTAGGAACGGCAGTACCACCGTCAGCCTGTCGTCGGGCGGGACAATGGTCCCTGTGAACACGCACGACGCCAGGCTGGGGGCGACGATCCGCGCCTGGCGGGACCGGCTGTCACCCGCGGCAGCGGGCCTGCCGACCGGCAGGGCGCGCCGGGCCGCGGGGCTGCGCCGGGAGGAGCTGGCCGAGCTCGCGGGCGTCTCCGTCGACTACCTGGTGCGGCTGGAGCAGGGGCGGGCGACCGCCCCCTCGGCGCAGGTGGTCGCGTCGCTGTCCCGAGCGCTGCGGTTGACCGTCGCCGAACGTGATCACCTGTACCGACTGGCTCATCTCGTCGCGCCGGCGCAGGACACGATTTCCGACCACATCCCGCCGGGAGTGCAGCGGGTCCTCGCCCGGCTTGGCGAGGCGGCCGCCGCGGTGTTCGCCGCGGACTGGCAGCTGATCTGGTGGAACCGCGGCTGGGCGGCGCTGCTGGGTGATCCGTCGTCCACGCCCGTGAAGCTGAGGAACTTCGCCCGCGACCATTTCCCGGTCGGCTCTGGTGGCGGGGAGCAGCACCTGTCCCACTGGCCGGTGACGAACCTGAACGTCGAGGCCACTGATGCCGCCATCGTGTCCGACCTGCGGCGAGCGACCGGGCGCTTCCCCGGCGACACCCGACTGGCGAAGCTGACCGATGAGCTGACCGCGGGCAACGCACGGTTCGCCGAACTCTGGGCACAGGGATCGGTCGCCGCCCACCGCGAGGACCGCAAGACGGTCGCGCACCCGGCGGTCGGGCCCATCGCCGTTGACTGCGACGTCCTGACCGACGGCGATCTGGAGCTGAAGATCGTCATTCTTACCGCCGAGCCCGGTAGCGAGGACGAGTCCAGGTTCCGGCTGGCGCTGGTCGCCGGCGGCGACACACAGCTCCTCGCGGCGCCGACTCCGCCGATGCCCGGGCGCGTGCTGCCTGAATGACCTTGTGAGATCAGGGTCGCGTGGCCTGCAGGGCTGTCACGACGAGGCGGTGGCGGTGGTTTCGCCGGGCAGATCGTCGCCGTCATGGTCGAGGCGGTCGGCGTGGAACAGCGCCTGCCGGAGGAGGCGCGCGACGTGCTCGTCGGCAGCGGAGTAGTAGACGAAGGTGCCCTCACGGCGGCCCTTGACCAGCCCGGCCAGGCGAAGCTTGGCCAGGTGTTGGCTGACCGCGGTCGGCGCCGCTCCGGCGAGCTCGGCGAGACACGCGACTGACGACTCGCCCTGCAGCAGCGCCCACAGCACCCTGATGCGGGTCGGGTCGCCGAGCATCCGGAACGTCTCCGCGGCCAGATGCACCTGTTCCTCGTTGGGCATCTCGAAGTCCGCCAGCGACGTGTGCACGCTTCCAGCCTAGTACTCCAGCCGGACTTTAGTGATCATTTTGATCTGATGGGTCATGGTTGAGATGCGACGTTGAGGTGGAGCCGGTCCAGGCACGCAAGAGGCCACCGGTGATCATCGAGGTTTGTGACGAC
>NZ_JBFLUG010000297.1:0-3520 GCF_041008525.1 Parafrankia sp. FMc2
GGGGACGGATCTACGGACACTGATCCGGGGCTACGTCTTCGTCATCAACCGAACCTCCAACCGACGCAGCCCACTCATACACGTGCGACCTCGATGTCGCACTCTCACGGGACTCTGACAGACAGGGCCCGGCTGCCGCTACAGACTCGTTTCGGCAGGCGCCTGCTGTGGCACTGGACGTCGGTGGAAGGCGAACGCCTCTGGATCGCCGGCCGTCCCCCCAGGAAGTCGGACGGCCGGGCCGGTACGCCAGGCCGCGTTGCTGCCTGAGCCGGCTGACGCACTGTTCCACGACGTAGCCCTGCTCGTAGTTGGTTTCTCTCCAGCGGCAGAAAGCCGCGAGGCCGGGCGCCGTCCCCGCCCGGCCAGGTGAGCGGGGGTCCTACGCGGATGATTTCGGCATACCGGAGGGAACCCTGGGAACTCGACCCCACAACCCGGGCAGGCGACCGGCCCCTCAGGCGTCCGTGTCCGCAACCTGACCAGCTCACGCTCGTCTGACACATTCTCGACGCCCAGCGGCGACAGACCCGAAAACGCCAGCTCAATCAGACGATCCGCTCCGTCCCTGACACATCGTGTCGCCACGCACCGGCCGGATAGGTCGCCTTCCACCGTCAAGCCTCGCCGGGGACCACACTCCGTCACCACCGAAAGTGAGCCAGAGCCCTTCGCATTACACGCCCGGTCCGACCATGCCGGCACCGGCCCGGGGACAGGTGGTGCGTCGACGAAACGTACGTGAAGCTCGCCGGCCGGTGGACCTACCTGTACCGGGCTGTCGACCAGCACGGCCAGATCATCGACGTCCTCGCCAGCGCCCGCCGCGACCAGGCAGCCGCCCGCCGATTCTTCGCCCAGGCGCTGCCTCATGGGTGCTGGCCGGTCGAGGTCACCACCGACAAGGCACCCGTCTACCCGCGGCTCCTCTACGAGCTGCTCCCCGAGGCCTGCCACATCGACGCCGTCCGGGAGAACAACCGAATCGAGGCCGATCACGGCCGGTTGAAAGCCCGGCTCCGGCCGATGCGCGGGATGAAACGCTACAGTCCGTCCAGGCAATCAGCTCAGGGCACGCCCTGGTCCAGAACATCCGCCGCGGCCACTACGAGCTCGCCGTCGCTGTAGACCCCCACCTTCGGCTGGCCACCGCGTTCACCGAGCTCGCCGCGGCCATCTGAACCAGCGCACTCCGGTGCCCCTGGCATGCGCTACCTTCCCGCAACGCAACAGCGCCGGTGGGCGTGGTCCGCCGTGTTCCTTCAGCCTCGACATGCACAACACAGGCAGCTTCTGCTGCCACACTTGCCGGACCGGACCGCGGTCCAGGAAAGGCTTGCGGCAAAGGCTGTTCGCCGTGATCCGCGATGCTCTGGGTCGTCATCCAGGAGTCCGTGCCGCTCGATACCGATGTGGACGTTCCACACCAAAGGGGGTTGACAAGATTTTTTCGATGAACGCAGAGGCGTACCCGTGGTGTACCAGTCGCGAAGATCGGCCGCCAGTAGTTCGCTGGCCATCAATGTTGCCGCGCCGGTCGAACCTGGCGGTATGGGTCTTCCGCCCGCACGATGCGGAGTGAAGCGGGTGCCCACCACTGCGACGCCTGCGGACACGGGGCGGTTCGCTGCGCTGGTGCGGGCCTGTCATCCGGAGCCGACCGCGGCGGTGACACTCTTCGCCACCGCACTGGCGATCTCCAGCGGGCGTTCCGCCTCGGGTATCGCCGCCGTGGCGGCCGCGGTCGTCACGGGGCAGTTGTCGATCGGCTGGAGTAACGACGTCATCGATCAGGAGCGCGACGCGGCGGGCGGCCGAACGGAGAAGCCGATCGCCGCCGGCGGAGTAGCGCCGGGGCCGGTCACCCTCGCCTGCATGGTCGCGCTGGTCGCGTGCGTTCCGCTCTCCTTCGCCTCGGGTGGCCCGGCGGGCTGGACCCATCTCTGCGCAGTCGCCAGTGCATGGGTCTACAATCTGGGGCTCAAGGGGACCAGACTGTCCGTCCTCCCGTACGCTCTCTCGTTCGCTCTGCTGCCGGCGTTCGTCGCACTGGGGCTTCCTGATCATCCAGCGCCGCCCTGGTGGCTGCCGCTGGCGGGCGCTCTGCTCGGCTCGGGCGCGCACTTCGCGAACGCCCTTCCCGACCTCGCCACCGACGCCCGGACCGGGGTGCGTGGCCTGCCGCACCACCTCGGGGCGGCCGGGTCGCGGCGGTCCGCCGCCCTCCTGCTCGCAACGGGTTCCGCTGTCGCCGTGCTGGGACCGGCGGACCTCAGCCCGTGGCGCGTCGCCGTCCTGGTCGCCGTGACGGCGCTGACGGTGCTGGGTCTCCGGCTCGGCGACCGCCATGTCTTCCGGATCGCGATGGCAGTCGCCGCGCTCGACGTCGCGCTCGTTGTCGCTGCCGGCACGTACCTGACCTGACCTGATGACAGATGATCGACGAAAGGTCCACGGCCAGACGAGAAAGTTTCCGGCATGTGATTGTTGTACCGATTTCACGGAAACAGGTCGACCCTACAGATCAGCATCATCCCGGGAACACCTCATTTAGATTCTGCCACTATTCCTTCGGGGAGCCACGTGAACAGGTCGACGCACCGGCCGGAATCGATGTTTCACCCCTGTCGAACCGTTCCGGGATTGTGCGATCAAAGGCCCTCGGTGACGGGCCCGAACGGACGACGGCGGTTGCCGCGCCGGCGCCGCAACGATCCCGCGCAGTACGACGACCTCGCCGACCAGTGGTGGCCCACTCACGGACGGTTCGCGGCGTTGCACTGGCTCGCCGAGGCGCGCGCCCGCCTCATCCCGGCCCCACCTCACACCGGCGCCCCGCTGCTCGACCTTGCCTGCGGTGGCGGCCTGCTCGCGCGGGTGCTGACTGGCAGGCTCGCGGGATGGCGGCACATCGGTGTCGATCTGTCCTCGCTGGCACTCCGCCAGGCCAGTGACCACGGCGTCGAGGCAGTCCAGGCCGACGTGACGCGCCTGCCATTCCCCGACGACACGTTCTCCTGCGTCGTCGCTGGCGAGATGTTCGAGCATATCGAGGATCTCGACGCGGCCTGCACGGCGATCGGGCGGGTCCTCGCTCCGGGCGGAACGTTGGTGATTGACACACTCGCGGACACGCTGTTCTGCCGGATCGGTCTGGTGCGCCTCGCCGAGCGCCTGCCGGGTGGCCCGCCGCCTCGAATACACGATCCGCGCCTGCTGGTGTCACCCGACCGGTTGGGCGCGGCGCTGGATCGGTGCGGCATCGAGATGACTGTCGTTGGTGGCCTTCGCCCCTCGCTTCCTGACTACGTCCGTTGGCTCGTCCGTCAGGCCGACTCGGTGCGGATGGTGCAGACCGACTCCACCGCGGGTGTCTACCAGGCCGTCGGGACAAGAAGGGAATCTGAATGACCGTGTCAAGCCGCCGCGGTAGCGGGTTGCGGCGCGGTTGGTGCGAACGTGCGGCCGTCGCGCAGGAGTGCCCACAGAACGTCGACGAGGCGGCGAGCGAGGGCGAGCA
>NZ_JBFLUG010000298.1:0-3500 GCF_041008525.1 Parafrankia sp. FMc2
ATCTTCAGGTGGCGTGCCCGCACCCATGAGACCCCCGGCCGCGTGCCCGGCTCCCGCTACACAGCCCCACCAGAAACCCCAGGCCTGGCCCACCGCCTACGCGTCAGCAAACTTGCCGGAGCCCTGGGATTTCGAGGAGCTGCTTGCCGAACGCGGCCTCGAGGTTGATCACGTCACGGTCTACCGGTGGGTCCAACGCTTCACGCCCTTGCTCGTCGACGCCGCGCGACCCCGCCGGCACCGTCCTGGGGACAGGTGGTTCGTCGACGAGACCTACGTCAAGGTCGCCGGCCACTGGACCTACCTGTACAGGGCGGTTGACCAGCACGGACAGGTCATCGACGTCCTCGCCAGCGAACGACGCGACCAGGCCGCGGCCCGCCGCTTCTTCACCGCTGCGCTGTCCCACGGCCGCCGGCCCGCCGAGGTCACCACCGACAAGGCCCCCGCCTACCCCAGGCTCCTCGACGAGCTGCTCCCCGAGGCCTGCCACGTCGACGCCGCCCGGGAGAACAACCAGATCGAAGCCGACCACAGCAGACTCAAAGCCCGACTCCGACCCATGCGCGGACTGAAACGCCTGCGCTCCGCCCAGACGATCAGCGCAGGGCACGCCTTCGTCCAGAACCTCCGCCGCGGCCACTACGAACTCGGGACCGACACCGCCCCGCACACACGGCTGACAGCCGCGTTCACCGAACTCACCCTCACGATCTGATCACACGATCGGCAGGGTCAACCATGCCCTGCCTTCCCACAATGCAACAGACTCCAGTGCGATCCCCGTGCAGCCCGCTGGCGCGCGTTGATTGAGTCGCCCCCTCGGCCGTTTGCGGCCCACGCAGAGATCGAGCGACGCTACAGGTCGAGATGTTCGCAGCCAACAGGTTGAGCGCTCCTGGCGATGTTCGGTGAACTGATACTCCGCGCGGACCGCAGCCTTGAGGTCATGCGGCGCGGAGCATTGAGGATGGTGGGGGCTTGCTTCAGCGCCGCGCTGCTGCCCAGCAAGCGTCTACCGAAGTGAAGCCACCCGTTGCTCGGTCCGACGTGACGGGCTCCGCGCTGCACAGCAACGTTAGGCGATTGCTCATCGGCCCTGCAACGGTCACTGCCGCCGCCGGGTCGCTCGCGGCCGGTCGGCGCCGGCATGGCGGGGGTGCAGGTGCAGAGTCTTTCCACGAAGACGAGACGTCGGGTAGGCATGGATCGGGCTGGACGCGGGCGGGTCGAATCCGCCAAGGGCGGGTGTCAGAGGCTGGGGCGCGGGCCCCTATCTGTCGTCCATACCAGATGGCTAGAATGTACCTATGAAGAAGTTTGACCATCTTCTCGACCTTCCGGACTGGTATGACCACGAAGGTTCTCATCATCCCTTCGAGGTCGCCCGGGGGGCTTCTATTGGGTACTGGTATGGCCAGCCTGACTGGCAGCCGAGACCACGCACCTATAGTCCGTCCAATGTGCCCCCATCCGAAGTCTATTCGCCCGAGCGCGTGAAGGGGTGCTGTGCCACTTATGGGTTCCGCAAGGGTTATCGATTTAAGGATAACGACTACAAGGATACCCAAAGTGAAGAGGAAATGCGGAGGTACGGCGAGCCGCGGAAAGTCCACTGGCACAACCCTCTGACGATAACTAGAGGTGTTGCCATTGGCTTTGCATACGCCAGAAATGGAAACAATAGGCCCGACACGCGCCACCCCGACGTGCGAAGCTGCTGCGCAACATTCGGCTTCGGGCATGGTTATGACGTCGGGATTCTCGTTTTCTTCGCGAATTCAACCAAGCGGGAGCAAGAGCCATACTTTGCCGAGGAGCGTAGGCGGCGCAACGAGTATGGATGGGGATGAAACAAGGCACCATCCCTTCGAGAGCCACAACACCCAGCGGGCAACCGGAGACCGCGTGCGGGCCGGGCCGATGGTTACTGACTGCACTCGTCCGCGGCGCCTCTGGGTGAGGGCGTCCGGGTCTGTTGCATTGCGGGATGGCAGGGCATGGTTGACCCTGCCGAGCAGGTGATCAGATCGCGAGGGTGAGCTCGGTGAACGCGGCTGTCAGCCGTGCGTGCGGGTCGGTAGGTGTCGGTCCCGAGTTCGTAGTGGCCGCGGCGAATGTTCTGGACAAATGCATGCCCTGCGCTGATCGTCTGGGCGGAGCGCAGCCGTTTCAGGCCGCGCATCGGGCGGAGCCGGGCTGGGTCTGTTGCATCGGCGGAGTCCGCTGTCTCGCGGCCGTCGATCGGTCATGATCGAGTGATGCGTCGACGTCGTGCCTGTCCACCAGTCCCGACATCGGAGTTCGCGGGGTTCCGGTTCCCACCCGAGGTGATCATTCTCGCTGTCCGCTGGTACCTACGGTTCGCCCTGTCGTACCGGGACGTCGAGGAACTTCTGGCCGAACGCGGCCTCGACGTTGATCACGTAACTGTGTACCGGTGGGTCCAACGCTTCACGCCCTTGCTCATCGACGCCGCGCGGCCCTGCCGGCACAGCCCTGGGGACAGGTGGTTCGTCGACGAGACCTACGTCAAGGTCGCCGGCCACTGGACCTACCTGTACAGGGCGGTTGACCAGCACGGGCAGGTCATCGACGTCCTCGCCAGCACCCGCCGCGACCAGGCCGCGGCACGCCGCTTCTTCACCGCTGCGCTGTCCCACGGCCGCCGGCCCGCCGAGGTCACCACCGACAAGGCCCCCGCCTACCCCAGGCTCCTCGACGAGCTGCTCCCCGAGGCCTGCCACGTCGACGCCGCCCGGGAGAACAACCGGATCGAAGCCGACCACAGCCGCCTGAAAGCCCGGCTCCGACCCATGCGCGGACTGAAACGCCTGCGCTCCGCCCAGACGATCAGCGCAGGGCACGCCTTCGTCCAGAACCTCCGCCGCGGCCACTACGAACTCGGGACCGACACCGCCCCGCACACACGGCTCCCTCTGTGTCAGTCTCGGGTGAGACACTCGCCCGGTGCGGGTTGGCTACAGGGGGCGTGATCGGAGACCCTCGTGTTCATGGAGCCAGAGCCGCAGGCGAGCCAGTCGTCGCCGCGGCCTGACCCTGCGCCGCGCCCGTCGCGGCGGGTGTTCAGCACGGCGTACAAGCTACGGATCGTCACCGAGTATGAGAACGCCCCGCACGGAGAGAAAGGCGCGATCCTGCGCCGGGAAGGGTTGTTCTCCTCGCATGTGGTGGAGTGGACCCGGGCCCGTGACGCGGGCGCGTTGGGAGGAGGAGCACGTGCGGTGGCGCAGGGTCGGGAGAAGAAGCCGGTGAAATCGGCGGAGCAGATCGAGTTGGAGAAACTACGCCGGGAGAACGAGCGGCTGAAAGCGAAGCTCGCGACGACGGAGACCGCGCTGGATATCATGGGAGTCGGGTAGCCGGCGGGAATCGCACCCGCCGGCTCCCACGGATCCGTACGTGAACCTCTCGGTTCATACGGCTCTTACCGTCCGGCGAATGATCCTCCGCAGTCGGTAATCCATGCCCAGTGGGCG
>NZ_JBFLUG010000299.1:0-3499 GCF_041008525.1 Parafrankia sp. FMc2
GAGAAGATCCTCCACTTCATCGAGGTCCACGACCGGACCGCCAAGCCCTACCGCTGGACCTACACCGGCGAACCCCTCAAAGCCGCCTGACGACAACCCCAGCAAGACTTACGCGGAGCTGCACTAGCGCCGAAGTGCCCCGATTCGGCAGGCGTTCGACCGGCCTGTGCCCTGCCCCAGGTCGGCCTCGTCCATGTCGGCCCCGGCACTTCGTGGACCCAGTCGCGGCCGGTCGGTGTCAGAACGCCGCCGCCGGCGCGGATGCTGCCAGCAGGCCGCGTACCTCCATGAGTGCGAAGCCGAGAAGGTTCAGACCCGGCCAGGCACTCGGGCGCCCCGCTCGTTCGTCGTCGGCAGCTATGCCGATCCCCCAGACGCGGTCCAGCGGACTTGCCTCGACCAGTGTCCGCCGGCTGGTTCCGACGAGGTACTCCCGCAGAGCGGGGTCCTGGCTGAACTTCGCGAAACTGCCGCGCACGACGATGTCGTAACGGCGGCTGGCCCAGATCTCCTCGTCGAAGTCGCGAACCTGGCGCCCCAGCGTCTTCGCCTCACCCGGACTCGCAGCAGCGAGCACCCGTTCGGCGGCTGTCTCGTCGCCGAACAGCCTCGCCTTCTGCTCCATCATGAAGTGCTCGGCGCTGCGGTATGTCCTGTCGTCCACAGTGAAATCGGCTGGCCACCACTGACTGAGGCAACCCTTTCCGACGCCGCCGCCCGACGGTGGCCGGTGACCCCAGAAGAACAGGAACTTTGGCAGCGCACCCGTCTGCTCCCACCGTCGTAGTTCGTCCACGGAACGGGGCCGTTCGTCGATACCGGGCATGAGACGTGACGTTGTCAGGTCCCGACTACGTACGCCACACCTTTCCTCAGCAGCTCCACCGGCGACTCCTCTGTCGGAACATGGAACGAGCGATGCTCAAGGTGGGCCGCGTTCCTCTCGGTAGCAGCCGCGCCAGCCCGACGCCGGGGTGGTCATAGCGGCGACGGTGAGGTGGGGGCCGCGGGTTCGGTGAGCCGGCCGCGGTCGAGGTGTAGCCAGCGCTCCACCCGGATCCGTCGCAGGAAGTGCTCGTCGTGGCTGACGACGACGAACGCGCCCTGGTAGGCGTCGAGGGCGCCTTCCAGCTGGCCGATGGCCACCAGGTCCAGGTTGTTGGTCGGTTCGTCCAGCAGGAGCAGGTGTGGCGCCGGCTCGGCGTGCAGGACGCAGGCCAGGGTGGCCCGCAGCCGCTCCCCGCCGGAGAGCGCGCCGACCGGCCGGTCGGCGGCGGTCCCGCGGAACCGGTAGCGGGCCAGCAGGGTCCTCCGCTCTGCCAGTGGTGCCTGCGGGGCGAAGGCGGCCATGTTCTCGGCCACGGTGCGGCCGGGGTCGAGCAGGTCGAGGCGCTGGGAGAGGTAGGCGCACCGGCCGTCGGCGCGCCGGATCTCCCCGCCGGAGGGCGCCAGCCCGCCGTCCAGCAGCCGCAGCAGGGTAGAATTGCCGGCTCCGTTGGGGCCGGTGAGCGCGATCCGCTCCGGGCCCCGGATGGTCAGGTCGATCCCGTCGCCGGCGAAGAGGTCCCGCCCGGCGTAGCGGGCCTGCAGGCGCTCCCCGGTGAACACCGTCCGCCCGGCGGGGACGCGGGTCGCCGGCAGCTCGAGCACGAGCAGCGGATCGTCGCGCAGCGCCTCCTCGGCCCGCTCGAGCCTGGCCTGGGCCTGCCCGATCCGCGCGGAGTGCGCCTCCTGGACACGGCCCGCTGATTCCTGCGCGGAGCGCTTGAGCCGCCCGGCGACGATCTTCGGCAGTCCGGCGTCGGCGAGGTTGCGGGCGGCGGTGCCGGCACGCCGGGCCGCCCGTTCGCGGGCCTGCTGCTGCTCGCGCTTCTCCCGGCGGACGTCCCGTTCCGCGGTGCGGACGTCGCGTTCCGCCACGGCCCGCTCCGCGCGCACCGCCTCCTCGTAGGCGGTGAAGTTCCCGCCGTACCAGCGGATCTCGCCACGGTCGAGCTCGGCGATGCGGTCCATCCGGTCGAGCAGCGCCCGGTCGTGGCTGACCACGAGCAGACAACCCGTCCAGGAGTCGGCGACGGTCTGGAGTCGGCGGCGGGCCGTCTGGTCGAGGTTGTTGGTCGGCTCGTCCAGCAGCAGGACGTCCGGGCGTTTCAGGAGCTGCGCCGCCAGGCCCAGGGACATGATCTGGCCGCCGCTGAGGGTGCCCAGCGGCCGGTTGAGGGACACGTCGCCGAGGCCGAGGCGGTCGAGTTCGGCGCGGGTCCGTTCCTCGACGTCCCAGTCATTGCCGATCGTGGTGAAGTGCTCCTCGCGGGCGTCGCCGGCCTCCAGGGCGCGCAGCGCGCGGATCACCGGGGCGATCCCGAGGAGCTCGGCGGCGGTCAGCCCGTCCGCGTCCGCCAGCGGCAGGTTCTGGGGAAGGAAGCCGAGGGTGCCGGCGACCGTGACGGTGCCGGCGGCGGGGCGCAGCTCGCCGGCGATCAGCCGGAGCAGCGTGCTCTTGCCGGCCCCGTTCGGGGCGACCAGGCCGGTGCGGCCGGCCCCGGCGCTGAAGGAGAGGCCGTCGAGGACGGGCGTGCCGTCCGGCCAGGAGAACGACAGGCCCGAGCAGACCACGGACGAGTCGGGCGTGCGTGCGGACGGACGGGTGGCAGCACTGTGGGAGGACATGCGGGCGGAGGACCTCGGATCGCGTGTGCGCGGGCGGCGGCCCCCGACAGCTACGCGTTCACCGCGCGACAGGCAGGCAGTCGGTCAGGCGGGGACGGCGTCGAGCGGCGGGTGGTGCCCGGCGGAATCGGCAACGGACGCAGGACGGCACACCGGCACGAACGGCGGCGCCAGCACGCGCCCGCCCGGCCGGCGGCTCTCCGGGGTTCACCCGGAGATGTCGTCGTCGCCCTCCACGCCGTGGCTCCTCGAGGTAGGTTGCCGGCCTCCTGTGCGGGCCGCCGGTCCACGATAGCCGCTGTCCCAGGGGGCCCGAAACTCGTTTTCGGCCGGCGCGTGACCTGGCGTGTTGCGGCGCCGGTTGGCCACAGCCGTCCAGCCTGCGGCTTTCCTTAAGTTTCTCTTGTGAAACGGACCGTGGGTCCGTACGGTAGCCGTGCGCATCGGACCGGCGGTCCGGTTCAGCGGGTCGGCTGGCTGGGGCGACGGGCCGTGCGGGCGTGCGGGGACACGAGTGCGGCCCCGCGGGCGAACGGCGGATCCCGCGGAGAACCAGACGTCCCGACCGATGACGCGGCACGGCACCTACCGCGAGATGGGGGACATCACCATGCAGGATCCGGGGATCGTGTTCGGCAGCTCCGGGCACCGGTCCGGGCGCAGGAGGCCCGCGGCGCACGCGGCGGGCACGCGCTTGGCGGCGTTAGGGCCTGTTCCGGGTCCGGATCACAGGCGGGATGGTCGTCTTTCGTGTTCGGGTGCTCCAGCTGGTAGCACGGTTGTATGACCCGTGGCGACCTGACCGACGGCGAGTGGGAACTGATCGAAC
>NZ_JBFLUG010000029.1:0-71723 GCF_041008525.1 Parafrankia sp. FMc2
AAAATGGCCTGCAACGCCTTCGTCCAGATCAGCCAGGACGGCACGGCCTTCCAGCTCAGAGACGAAAGCCTCTGCATCAACGGCACCTGAACCAGACCAGGACGGCCGACACAGCCACGCAGCGGGCAGGCGCCACGCACAGTCCGGCGCCTGCCCGGTTACCGGCCCCTCCTTCAGGACCGACCGCCGATGAGCCGCGCGGTCTCCCGCGCGATCTTCTGCAGAGACTCGTCCGGCAGCGGAGTGGCCAGTTTCGGGCTGACCGGCCCGCGCGGCCGCAGTACGGCATGCACGCCGGCAGCCAGCAGCGCGCCGATCAGCGGGGCGACGATGAACAGCCAGAGCTGGCTGAGGGCCCAGCCGCCGCTGAGCAGCGCCGGCCCGATGCTGCGTGCGGGGTTGACGGACGCGCCGTCGACGGGAATGGCGACCAGGTTGGCGACGCCCAGCGCCACACCGATCGCCAGCCCGGCGACGCCGAGCGGCGCCCAGAGATCGGTGGCCACGAGAACGGTGAGAACCAGCAGCGCGGTGACGATGATCTCGATGACGAATGCGCCCGCCCAGCCGAAACCGCCGGGTGAATGCACACCAAAGCCGTTGGCTCCCAAACCCTGCGCCGAGGCCGAGTATCCGACGGCATTGGTGTCGGCGATGAACCACACGACCGCGGCCGCGAGAACACCACCCAGGCACTGCGCGATGATGTAGCCGACCGCGAGCCGCGGCCCGATCCGGTGCGATGCCAGCAGCCCCACCGTCACCGCCGGATTCACATGGCACCCGGAGATGGGGCCGATCGTGTAGACGAGGGCCAGGAGCGTCAGGCCGAACGCCAGGGCCACCTCCAGCACGCCCACACCGGTCCCACCCAGCACGGCTGTGCCCAGCCCGGCCAGGATCAGCGCGAAGGTCCCCAGCCCCTCGGCGAAATACCGTCTCATTTCTACCCGTCCGATCCAGATGGCGATGTCACCCCGAATGGCGTTGTCACCATGGCGATGCCACCGAAACTCTCACCGAATGACGATCGTGCGAAGGTATGGGTACCCGTGGTCTCTGCTTCACCTGTTCCGGGTGACCCGAAACGTCACCCCGCGCCGCGCCAGGGAAGCGGCGGATTACCGACAGTTCCGAGATATCCCGTCGCGGGCCCGAGAGCTTCGGAACTCGTTTGGCAGCGGCCATAACGGGCAGCCGGGCCCCGCGGGGAATACCGCCTCCGCATTACGGGGAAGCAGCACTGCGTGTGCATCCTCAGCGCCGCCTGGAACGAATCTCCGTGGAACGAGCCCGGCTGGGACGGGCGATGACGGCCGCCGCCACCCGGCGCTCGCTGCCCGACCTTCTCGCCTGGATGGAACGGCTGCGCCAGCGCGGCGCCGTTCACCACGACGACAGCCAGCAGTGCTGGCAGGTCCTCGGCCATCCCGAGGCCAGCACCGTCCTGGCCGAGCACACCACCTTCTCCTCCGATGTCGGCGGTCTGGCACCGCGGTCGGCCGAGATCGAGCTGTTCCGGCGGGGCAACTTCCTGCGCAGCGACCCGCCCGAGCACCGGCGGCTGCGTGGCCTGGCCAGCCACGCGTTCACCCCGAGAACCGTCGCCGGACTGGCCCCGCACATCGCTGACATCACCAGCGAGCTACTCGACGCCACCGGTGATCGCGGCCGTATCGACCTCATCGACGAGCTCGCCTACCCGCTGCCGGTGATCGTGATCGCCGAGCTCCTCGGCCTGCCCGCGAACGACCGGCCGATGTTCCGGCGCTGGGCCGACCTCATGTTCGATCGCGCCGCGACCAACCCGGACGAATCGCTGACCAGACTCGCCGAGGCGAACACCCGCGCTATCGCGCCGGTGGTGCGGGACATGAACGCCTACCTGCTCGAACACATCCGCCGCGCCCGGGCCCACCCGGGGAATGACCTCACCACCCGGCTGGTCCAGGCGGAGATCGACGGCCAGCGGCTCGTCGACGAGGAGATCGTCGGTTTTGTCGGCCTGCTGCTGCTCGCCGGGCACATCACCACCACCGCCACGCTCGGCAACACCGTCCTGACCCTCGACCAGCACCCCCGGGCTGCCGCCGAGGTGCGGGCCGACGCCGATCTGCTGCCCGCCGTCATCGAGGAGTCCCTGCGGCTGCGGACCCCGTTTCCGCGCCTGCTGCGCCAGACGTCCCGCCCAGCCCAGCTCGGCGGCGCGGACATCCCCGCCGGTTCGATGGTCGCCGTCTGGCTCGCGGCGGCCAACCGGGACGAGCGGGTCTTCCCCGACCCCGACCGGTTCGACCCGCACCGCTCACCGAATCCACACCTGGCCTTCGGGCACGGCATCCACTTCTGCCTCGGCGCACCCCTGGCCAGGCTGGAGGCACGGATCGCACTCGGCCTCCTGCTGGCGCGCTTTCGCGACATCCAGGTGGCCACCGACGCCCCCGTCGAGCAGCGCGACCCCTGGACAATGGTCAGCCTGAACAAGCTCCCGTTGGACGTCCGGCGGCGGTGAGCGGACCCCGAGACGGTGGTCACGGTCTGCCACACTGCAGGAATGGTGTCTTCGCGTCCGCCGCAGCCGCGGACCCGCCGAAGCGGGCGGCCCAGCAGGGAGGAGACCGAGCGGCTCGACCGGGACGTCCGCCAGCACGCGCTGCGGCTCTTTCTCGACCTCGGCTACGAGGGCACCTCGATGGACGCGATCGCGCGCGCCGCGGGCACCACCAAGGCGTCTCTCTACGCCCGCTACCCGAGCAAGGAAGCCGTGTTCAACGCGGTGTTCGAGTGGGCGATGGCGCGACGGGACTGGCCCGTCCCCGACCCGGAGGCTCCCGGCCTCGGTGATCTGGAGGGCGCCCTCAACGCAGTCGCCGACGCCGCGGTCCGGCGCGCCCTCGATCCAACCATGATCAAATTCAGTCGGATCGCCATCGCCCAGGCCTCCCGCTTCCCCGCGCTGGCCCGGCACGGCCAGACCGTGGCGTTCTGGCCCCGCCAACAGCTCGTCGCGGACCTGCTGCGCAGGCACGCCGCCACCGGCGCGATCGCCGCCGAGGATCCGAGCGCCCTCGCCGAGCACTTTCTCGGCATGGTCTCCAGCACGCCCGCGCGGCTCGCGTCGTTTGGGATCATCCGCCCCCCCGAGGAGCAGGAACGGCACACCCGTGAGATCGTCCGGCTGTTCCTGCGCGCCCTGCGCCCCTGACCCGCCCTCCCGCACGGGCGCGCAGGCTCGCGGGCGCGCGGCTCAGCCGGGGACGGCCCCGGCGGGCGGCTGGCAGCGCGGGCACCAGAACAGGTTGCGCCCCGCCAGCCGGGTGCCCCGCACGTCCGTCCCGCAGATCAGGCAGGCCTGCCCCGACCGGCGGTAGACATACACCTCGCCGCCGTGCTCGTCGACCCGCGGTGGCCGTCCCATCGCCTCCGGCATGTGCTCCGGCCGCACCGTGTCGATCCGCCCCGACCGGACCCCGTCCGCCATCAGCAGGACGAGGTCGCCCCAGACCTGCTCCCACTGCGGCGGGGTGACATCCCGGCCCGCCACGAACGGGTCCACCCCCGCGCGGAACAGCACCTCGGCCCGGTAGATGTTGCCCGGCCCCGCCACCACCGCCTGGTCCATCAGCAGCTGGGCGATCGCGGTCCGGCTGCGGGCGATCTTCCGCCGGGCCGGCTCCGGGTCGGCGTCGGCACGCAGCGGATCCGGGCCCAGCCGGTCCAGCAGCGCCTTCACCTCGCCGGGTTCGAGCAGCTCACAGGCGTTCGGCCCACGCAGGTCAGCCCACCCGTTGCCGGAAATCAGCCGCAGCCGGACGGCTCCGGTCGGTTCCGGTGGCAGCCCCGCGCCCAGCTGGCACTTGCCATAGATCCCGAGGTGGATGTGCAGCACCCGGTCGTCGTCGAAGCGGAGCAGCAGGTGCTTGCCGTACGCCTCAGCCTCGGTGAGCACCCGCCCGTCCAGCAGGGCCGCCCCGGCGGCGAACCGGCCCTGCGGGCTCGCCACCCGCACCGGCTGGCCACCGAACACCCGCTGATGGGCGTCGGCGAGTCTGCGCACGGTGTGACCTTCAGGCATGGCCCGCAGAGCATACCGATCCGGACGGATCTCCCCGGCCCCGGAGCCGGAGCCGGCTCCGGGGCCGGGGCCGGGGCATCAGGGTTTCCTCGGTTCCCCGAAGGCACGTGAGCACTGTCACTGCGGGGTCGCCGAATCATTCCTCGATAGACGGTCCGGGGTGTGTTCGTTGACTCCCCAAATGAAAAAGGTTGTGCCGTTCGCACTCGCTTTCAGCATGCTTCCATGCCCACCTGGCAGATGTCTCCCCTGATCACACGCACACATCTACGTTCTCACTACCCCCGACGGGGGTGGCGAACAGTGGAGGCGGCGGATCCTGACGACGCCCGCGGTGGACATCCAGCCGGGGGCGCTACCCAGGTGGGACCACCCGTCGACGTGTGCCGGGTCACCTACAGAACGGAGCGGTCACCCATGGGTGGAGAAAGCGGAACCGGTGAACTTCCGATGGGCCCCGCCACGCGGCCGGTGCCCTTCCAGCCGATGCCCTTCCAGCCGCGACCGGGCCGTCCCGCCACCGGCCCGGTCCCCCCGCCCGACTCGCCGATGGACCGTACTGTGCACATCCCGCGCCCCCGGGATCTCATGGACCCCGATCTCCTCCGTCTCGGTCCCGGCCTCGCCCGGCCCGCCGGGCACAGTGGACACAGCGGGCCAGGCGGGAGCAGCGGCCTCGAGAACGTCACGGGTGCCCCTCAGGTCGGCGGGGCCGTCCCGGCCACCGGCGCCCCGGTGCCGCCCCTGAGCGGCGACGCCCGGCGCGGCGCCGCCGGCATCGGATCGCGCCCCGGCGCGACAGGCACCGCCACCGGCACGGGCCCGCGCGCGGGCGCGGGCGCGGGCACCGGCCCAGGCGGGGGCGCAGGTGCAGGCACGCGCGGCACCGCGGAGCCGACGCTGCGTGGAAGCGTGCCGCCGGGGCTGCGCAGGGCCACGGGCACCGGGCAGGGCGATGTCCTGCGCACGTTCGTGACGTCGGTGCGGCCGGACATGCGCCGCTGGTACACGATCTGCGACCCGGGCGCGCTCGGCGTGGGGCCACGCCCGGCCGCCGTCCATGGTTACGGCGGGCCGAACGGCGTGGCCGTACCGTCCACCCCGCCGCCTGGCCGAAGCGCGCCCGCCCGGAACAGCACCCGCTACTCCACCCGGTGCCCGTACGAGTACGAATCCGAGGCAGCGCGGGCCGATCTCGCCGAGCAGCGGTCGGTGCGGGTCGCCACCACCGTGGCCGTCGCCGTGATCGCCCTCGCGCTGGTCATGCTCGGCCTCATGGCCTTTGGGACCACGATGTAGTCGGCCGAGCCGGCACCTCCGCCCGCGCCTGCCCCCGCCTCCCACCCGCGACCGCGCCGCCGGGGGCCCCTTCAGCCGCTGTCTGCCCCGTCGCTGCCGTCCTTGAGAAGGTCGACGACGTCCAGCAGCTCCGTCTGGACACCGGAGGCCGCGAAATCCGGTGCTGCGGCCCTCCGACGCGGATCATCGCGGTAGGCAAGGAACCCGTCCCGGCTCTCGAACGAGATCAGGTGCACTTCGGTCCGCCCGTCCACCGATCGCACCCGGCGGTCAAGCCACCCGCCATGGCAGGCGAGAAGGGGCAGCACGGACTTCTCGTATGCGTCGAAGGCGCCCAGCCCACCCTCGGGAATTCGGGCGATCATCAGGAAGGTCACCGTCACGAGACCATCCTGGCGAAGCCTCCCCTGGCCTCCGCCAGCCCGCCAGCCCGCCGGCCCTCAGGTTGCCCCGATTCCAAGGACGTAGCACCGTAGCTACCTACGGTAGTCGATTCGGGGGTGGACGGGATGGACAGGGTCGAGATGCTGCCGGCGATCCCGCTGTCGGCCTGGGCAGGCACGAAGGAGACGCTGCACCGCTATCTACAGGTGATCGGGAAGGTCCGGCTGGCCGCCAGCCAGCGCCGCAACCACTGGTGGAACGTTCCGCTGCACCTCACCGGACGGGGCATCACCTCGCGGCCGATGGGCCAGGTCGACGGCAACCCGATCTTCACCATCGACGTCGATCTCGTCTCGCACGAGCTGGACGTCCACCGCATCGACGGCGAGCGGGTCACCTTTCCCCTCGCCGGCGGGTCCGTCGCCTCGTTCTACGCGCACCTGACGCGGGCCCTGCGCGATCTTGATATCACTGTGCACCTTGATCATCCGCACCCCTTCGACCTGGCCGACTCCGGGCGCCCGTTCGCCAAGGACACCGAGCACGCCGCCTACGACCCGGCGATGGCCCTGCGGTACTGGCAGACGCTCAGCCAGGTCTTCCTGCTGCTGGAGGAGTTCGCCGCCGGGTTCTCCGGCAAGGTCAGCCCGGTGCACCACTTCTGGCACACCTTCGACGTGGCGCACACCCGGTTCCGTGACCGTGCCGTCGCGCCGGCGCCTGGCACGGACGCGGTGACCCGTGAGGCCTACTCGCGGGAACTGATCAGCTCGGGCTTCTGGTTCGGCGACGAGATGCTGCCCGAACCGGCGTTCTACTCGTACACCAGCCCGGAGCCGCCCGGCCTCGCCGAGACGCGCCTGCACCCGTCGGGCGCGCGGTGGATGGAACGCGGCGGCAGCCATCTGGCCGTGCTCCCGCTGTCCGCGCTGACGGACGGCTCGGCGGCCCAGCGGCGCTCCGCCGTCCTGGCCTTCCTCGGTGACGCCTATCAGGCCGGTGCGGTCCTCGCCGGCTGGGACATCGACCGCTACGCCTCCCCAGGCGGGGTCACCGACCCGGAGCTGCTCCCGGCCCGTGTCACCCAGGGGGCGGCCGGCGGGGCAGGTCCGTCCCGTTGAGCCAGGCGAGCACGGCGAGCACGCGGCGGTTGTCGTCGGCGGCCGGCGGCAGGTCGAGCTTGGTGAAGATGCTGTTGGTGTGCTTGCCGACCGCCTTCTCGGTGATGACGAGCCGGGCCGCGATGGCCGTGTTGGACCGCCCCTCGGCCATCAGTGTCAGGACCTCGCGCTCGCGGGCGGTGAGCCGGTCGAGCGGCTGCTCGCGCCGGGTGACGAGCCGGGCGACGACCTCGTGGTCCAGCACCGTCCCGCCGGACGCCACCTGGCGCACCGCGGCGAGGAACTCGTCGACGTCGGCGACCCGGTCCTTCAGCAGGTAGCCGACCGCCCCGTCACCGGAGGCGAGCAGGTCCCGCGCATAGAGCGGCTCGACCCACTGGCTCAGTACCAGCACCGGCAAAGGTCCGGAGCCGGAGCCGGGGCCGGCACGCGGGCGGCGGTGGGCCTGGCCGCGGGCCCGCCGGGCGTCGATCGCCGCCTGAAGCCCCTCGGTCGTCCGCGTCGGGGGCAGCCGGACGTCCACGATCGCGATGTCGACGTCGTCGCGGGTCAGCGCCGCGGTGAGCGCGGGCCCGTCCTCGACCGCCTCGACAACGTCGACGCCACCCGCCGCGAGGATGCGGACGATCCCGACCCTCAGCAGGGCCTGGTCCTCGGCGACGACGGCTGTCAGCGGACCCGGCGGAACTGCCGGGCCCGCCGGAACTGCCGGACCCGGCGGACTCCCCGGGCTCAGGTCCGGCACGGGATCTCCAGGGTGGCGGTGGTCGGCCCCCCGACGGGGCTGTCGACGCGGAACGTCCCGTCGAACGCGGCGAGGCGGCGAGCCACCCCGGTCAGGCCGGCACCGGTGGCGTCCGCGCCGCCGACGCCGTCGTCACCGACGACGAGCCGCAGCAGCGTGCCGTCGTAGCTGCCGGCGACCTGGGCGAACGTCGCGCCGGCATGCTTGATCGTGTTGGCGAGGCACTCCACCACCGCGAAGTACGCGGCGGACTCCACCGGGTCGGGCAGCCGCCGGTCGATGGTGAGGGAGACCGTGACCGGCAGCGGGAGCGTCAGCGCGAGTGCCTCGACGGCGCCGGCGAGCCCGCGGTCGGCGAGCACCGGCGGATGGATGCCGCGCACCACCGCCCGCAGGTCCTCCAGCGCGGAGACGGTCGTCGCGCGGGCCTCACGCAGCAGTTCGACCGCCGCCTCCGGGTCGCTGCCGACGAGCTTCTCGGCGAGGCCGACGCTCATGCCGACGGCCGCGATCCGGGCCTGCGCCCCGTCGTGCAGGTCGCGTTCGATCCGCCGGATCTCGGCGGACGAGTGGTCGAGCGCCGCACTGCGCGTCTCCGTCACCTGTTCGACCCGCCGTTCCAGCTCGGCGACCCGGGAGCCGCCGAGGATGCCCCGCTCCGTGAGCGCCCGGGCCCGGACCAGCACCGGGGTGACCAGCCACCACACGTAGAGCGCGGGCCCGGAGAGCAGCGCCAGCAGCAGCCACACCCAGCCGGGATCGAGCACGAGCAGCAGCAGGTACATGACCGGCCCCGTCAGCAGAGCCGGCGGAACGAGCGACATGGCGAAGCCACCGCTCGCGGAGAACCACAGGAAGGCCACGTCGCGCCAGCGGGCCCCATCCCGCAGCCAGTGCAACGGACGGGCCAGCAGGACGAGACCGGAGGTGTCTGCGTACTCGGCGGTGAGTCGATGGCCGAGCAGTGCGCCGCTGACGCGCCGATGGGCGGCGGTGAGCGCGGCGGTCGCCGGCACCACCCCGAGGGCGAGGACGAGGCCGACGGTCAGCGGCCCCGACGCGACGGCGAGAACGGACAGGATCGCCAGGGCCAGCGACGGCGCCATCGACAGGGCGTAGCCGAGCGAGACGGCGGTCAGGCGGAGCCGCTCGCGCAGTGCGGCAGTGGTGACCGGTGCCAGGCCGATGCCACCGATCGGCGCGAGCAACCCGCGACGGCCCTCGGCCCCGCCGCCGACCACCTCGCGGTTCGCCGGACCAGCACTCGCCCGACCAGCGCTGACGGGACCAGCGCTGACGGGACCGGTGCTCACAGGACCGGTGCTCACGGAACCAGTATCGCGGCGGAGCGGGTGGCGCGGCGGACGAGTGTGCGCGCGGTGAGCATGGTCAGCGCGGCCACACCGGCGACGAGCAGGGGCGGTAGCCACAGCTGCCCGTCCGGCAGCACACCCTCGCCCCGCGCCAACCCGAACGGGATGATCGTGGCCAGCGACCCGACCAGCCCGAGCACGACTCCGACCGCCGCCACCAGCGCGGCCTCGGCCACCACCGACCGCTCGATCTGCGCGCGGGTGCCGCCGACCAGCCACAGCTGGCGCAGCTCCGCCCGCCGGTGCGCGACCACCGCGGCGAACGAGTTGACCACCATGATCGCCGCGAACAGGCTGATCATGCCGACCACCACGTTGTTGAGCAGGTTGATCGTCTCGGTGCCTTCCGGTGGCTCCCCGACGAGCGTGCGCCCGTCCGCGCCGACCAGCATCAGCGTGCCGACCGCACCGGACGTCAGCACCACCACCGGGCCGAGCACCCCGCCGAGCAGGTGCGCGCGCCGCGACGCGGTGTAGCCGGCCAGGTAACCGGCGCCGTCGCCACCGCCGAGGAAGGGGCGGGCCAGCCGGGCGCCGACCGGCAGCAGCAGCGGCCCGAGCAGGGCCAGCCCGACACCGACCAACAACGAGCTCGAGCCGGACGTCGCCATCGCGTCGTACGGGTCGTCGGAGTTGCCGCTCACCGTCACCGTGACGACACCCATGCCCAGCCCGTACGCGATCAGGACGAGCGCCAGCGCCACCCGCCACCGGCGGGTCGGACGTGCCCCGGCGAGGTCGTCGGCGGCGGTGACCGAGGCGGGCCCGCGGGTCGCCCGGCGGCCGGCGATCGCCGCCGCGACCAGGCAGACAGCCAGAATCCCCGCCACCGTGAGCGGCAGCGACACCGCGCCGCCGCCGAACTCGACATCGCTCACCACGTCGCCCGCGACCAGCGCGGCGAGCAGCGCCCGCCCGCCGGCGGCGGCGAGCAGCGCCCCGAGCGCCGCGGCCATCAGGCAGACCCCCAGCGTCTCCGCCCGCACCAGCCGGCGAGCCTGCCGCGGGGTGGCACCGATCGTGCGCAGCAGGCCGATCTCGACGTCGCGCTGGCCGACCGTCAGCCCGACCGTGGACGCGACCGAGAACAGCACGATCACCGCACCCCAGCCACCGACGACGGCGCCCATCACGGTGAGGGACTCCGCGTCCTGCGCCGGCACCGGGCCGGCGGCCGTCTCCACCAGCGTCGCGAACGACCCGACGAGCGCCGTGCCGAGCAGTACGGCGACGAACGTGGCGGTGAACGCCGCGTAGCGGTGCCGCAGCGAGCGCACCGCAAGCCAGACCACGCCCATCACGCCACCCACTCGTCGAGACGGGCCAGCTGGCCGGCGACCGCGGTGGCGGTGGGGCGGTCCATCCGGCCCGCGACCCGCCCGTCCACCAGGAACAGCACCGTGTCGGCGTACGCCGCGGCGACCGGGTCGTGGGTGACCATGACGACGGTCTGGCCCAGCTCGTCGACACAGCCGCGCAGCAGCTCCAGCACGGACGCGGCCGTGGCCGAGTCCAGCGCGCCGGTCGGCTCGTCGGCGAGGATCACCGCCGGGTCCGCGACCAGCGCCCGCGCGATCGCGACCCGCTGCCGCTGCCCGCCCGACATCGCGGCCGGCAGGTGCCCGGCCCGCTCGCCGAGCCCGACCCGCTCCAGCAGGGCGCCCACCCGCACCCGGTCCGGACGCCGCCCGGCGAGGCGCAGCGGCAGGCCGACGTTCTGCGCGGCCGTCAGGTAGGGCATCAGGTGGAAGCCCTGGAAGACGAAGCCGATCCGCTCCCGACGCAGCCGGGTGCGGCGCTCCTCGTCCCAGTCGGTGATGTCCGCGCCGTCGAGCACCACCCGGCCGGACGTCGGCGGCTCCAGCCCCGCGGCACAGGTCAGGAAGGTGGACTTGCCCGAGCCCGAGGGTCCCATGACCGCGGTGAAGGTGCCGCGGGCGAAGGCCGCGGACACCCCGGCCAGCGCGGCGACCGAGCCGGTCCCCTCGCCGTAGGTGCGCGCCAGATCATGTACTTCGAGGACGGCGGTGGAGGCGTTCAACGTGTGCTCCCAGGGGTGGAAGGCCGGTGTGAACCTGCACCCACGACGTTATGGATCATGCTCCTCCCGGTCGATGGGCCCAGACCGCGTCCTGCCGGTGGGGTTCTCCCCACCCCCGGCCCGCTCCCCTGGCTAGAGGGGCCGCCCGCCGCCGGGCTCCGCCAGCTCCGCGGGAGGGTCACCGACGGCGACGACGACCAGTGAGGTCACCGTGCGGGTGAGCGCGACGTAGAGACGACGCAGCCCGTGCGTCCGCAATGGCTCGCCCTCGATGACGGCGGCCGGGTCGGCCAGCACCACGTGGTCGAACTCCAGCCCCTTCGCCAGGGAGGCCGGTACCAGTGACACCCGATGGGGAGCGGTGTCGCCCGTCAGCTCGACGAAGGGCAGCCCGGCGGCGCGCAGCGCCGCACCGATCACGGCCGTCTGCCCGTCGGGCACCACCACCGCCGTCGAGCCCTCGTGCGCCAGCACCCGGCGGGCGTACGCCGCCACCTCCGCCGCGAGCGTGCCCGAGGCTGCCCGCACCACCGTCAGCGCACCCGCCACGCTCCGGACCGAGGTCGCCGCCGGCACGCTCGCCGCGATGTGCGGCAGCAGCCGGTTCGCGAACTCCAGGACCTGCGCGGGCACCCGGTGACTGCGTTCGAGCACCTCAAGATGCGCGGCTGGTTTGCCGAGGTGGCCCAGCGTGGTCGCCCAGGAGCCCGCGGCCCAGGCGGTGGTCCCCTGCGCCAGGTCGCCCAGGACGGTCAGCGACCCGTCCGCGCACCGGCGCCCGATCGCCCGGCACTGCATCGCCGACAGGTCCTGGGCCTCGTCGACGATCACATGGCCGTAGCCGGGGACGCGCTCGATCAGGTTCCGCGCCTCGTCGACGCAGTAGGCGTCCGCCAGCGACCACCGGGTGGTGCGGGCACGGGAGGCGGCGTGGGCGTCGAGCAGAAGAGCCTGCTCGGCCCGCGTCAGCACGCCGTCGGCCGCCGCGGCCAGGAAGGGCGGGTCCGTCAGCAGCCGGCGGACGAGCTTCGCGCCGTCGGCCTTCGGCCAGATCGCCTCGACGGCCTCGCGGACCGCCCGCCCGCGGGCGAGTGTCTCGATCCCGCCGTCGCTGATGTGCGTTCCGGCAAGCTCCGCCCGCCGCGCCGCCGCGGCGGCGATCCGCCGGGCGAACATGGCCCGGCCGGCGCCGTACCCGAAGGCGCCCGAGCGGGTCGCGCGGAGCAGGTCCGCGACATCGTCCGCGCCGACCGTCCAGCGGCCCTCCCGCGCGGCCACCGTGACGGGCCCGGTCACGTCGCCGATGGCGCCGTGGAGGGCGCGGTGGATCACGACGGCCATCCGCGCGTCGCCCTTCAGCGCCGCGACGTCGTCCGGGTCCGTGGCCCGCACGGGTGTGCCGTCCAGAAGGTCGCCCACGCTGCGCTGCTCGACGGTGAACTCCCCCAGCGTCGGCAGCACCGCCGCGATGTACCCGAGGAAGGCGCGGTTGGGACCGACGACGAGGACGCCCGAGCGCCGCAGTCGCTCGCGGTACGTGTACAGCAGGTACGCGGCCCGGTGCAGGCCCACGGCGGTCTTGCCCGTCCCCGGAGCACCCTGGACGCAGATGCTCACCTCGAGGTCCGCCCGGACGATCTCGTCCTGCTCCGGCTGGATCGTCGCGACGATGTCCCGCATCGGCCCGGACCGGGGCCGCTGGATCTCCCGCTCCAGCAGGCTCCCACCGGCCCCCTCGCCCGCCCCGTCCGCCGCTCCGGGGCCATCGGGGCCATCGGGCTGGAGCACCTCGTCCTCGAAGGCGGTGAGCTCTCCGTCCACAAAACCGAAGCGGCGCCGCGCGCGGACGTCCATCGGGTCGGCCCGGTGCGCGCGGTAGAACGGGCGGGCCACACCGGCCCGCCAGTCGACCACCAGGGGATCGTCGCCCGCGTCCTCCCGGACATGGCGGCGCCCGAGGTACACCGGCTGGGCCGGCACCGCGGAGGATTCGCCGGTCCGGTAGTCGAGACGTCCGAAGAACAGCGGCACCGCGCCGTCGTGCGCGGTGAAGGTGGCCAGCCGGCGTGCCTTGTCGGCCCGCAGGTACGCGATCGTCACCTTGTCCACGACCGGGTCTCCGCCGGGGATGTCGGTGTCCCGTGCCTGCTCGTGCATCCCGCGCAGTGCACGCAGGCCACGTCGCAGGTACGCGCGCTCCGCCGACAGCTCCTCGGTGTTCTCGGTGTTCTCGGCGTTCTCGGAGCTCTCGGCGTTCTCGGCGCTCTCGGCGTTCTCCGCGTTCTCGGCGTTCATCGGAACTCCTGACCTCCGTCCGGGCAGCTGCGTCCCGCGGGTTCACGCGAACTCGGACAGCCCCTTCCGCAGCGCCCCGAAGGCCAGCCGGGCCTCCGTGACGGCGTCGGGGAGAACGTCGGCGGCGACGGCCCGGGGCTCGGAGAGCCGGCGCCAGTTCTCCCGGGCGAGCACGCGGCGGACGGCCAGGATCTGGCTCGCTGCCAGGGCCGCGGCGAGATCACCAGCGGTCGGCACGGCCTCGCCGAGGGCGGCCGCCAGTGCCTCCTCGTCCCGCGCCGCGTACTGCGCCACCCGCCCGGCCAGGCTCGGGGTGGCAAAGACCATCCCGTGGAAGGCGAGGACCTCCGGGTGGTCGTTGAGACCGGTCACCGGGTCATGCCGCGCCAGGCCGGCGAGGAGGTGCTCCTCCAGCGCGGGCAGCGGCGCGGTGCCTGGCGGCCGGGCCCGTACCACCCGGGCGGCCTCGCCGTCATGGTCGGCGATGCGATGGAGGACGAGGTCCTCCTTGGTGGGGAAGTACGCGAACAGCGTCGGTTTCGAGACCTCCGCCGCGGCTGCCACCTCGGCGACGGACACGTTGTCGAACCCGCGCTCAAGGAACAGCGCGATGGCCGCCGCCGACAGTGCGTCGTGGGTGCGCTGCTTCTTCCGCTCCCGCAGCCCTACCGGCTCCCGGGTCACCGCGGGCGCCGGGTCACATCCCGCCCACCGGTGCCGCCCTTCGCCCACCCGTCAGCCGACGGGCTCTCCGACCTGGCCCGTGACCGGTTCCACGACCTCTTCCGCTACCTCTTCCACGGCCGGCCTCCCGGCCCACACCTGGGCGCATCCCTGGCACCTCCACCGATCACGACCGACCCGCGATCAATCCACGGCCCGTCGAAAAAATCTTTACCGAGTCATTTATTTGCCTCGGATCGTACCTGAACCCGGTAAGGAGAAGTCCGGCCGCCAGGTGTCCACCTTGACAGGTAGCGGAATATGGATTCCACTTCTCGGTGGTCGAGGCGGATGCCCGCCGGCCAGGGCGGCCGCCTGGTGCTCCGGGGCGGCGCGGAAGGGGTAATGAATGGGACCCGGTACCTACCGGTTGACCTTCGGGGTCGTCATGGCGGGGACGGCGGCGTTCGCGCTGCTGCAGTCGCTCGTCGGTCCGGTGCTGCCGACGATCCAGCGGGAGCTGCACACCGACCAGAACACGGTCACCTGGGTGATGACCTCCTATCTCCTCGCGGCCTCGGTGGCCACGCCGATCCTCGGCCGCGTCGGCGACATGATCGGCAAGAAGAAGGTCTTCGTCTTCGCCCTGCTGCTCCTCGGCCTGGGTGCGCTCGTGTCGGCGCTGGCCACGGGCATCGGGCTGATGATCGTCGGTCGGGTGATCCAGGGGTGCGGCGGTGCGATCCTGCCGCTCTCCTTCGGGATCCTGCGCGACGAGCTGCCCGCGGAGAAGCTCGGCTCCGCCGTCGGCGTCGTGGCCGCGCTGACCGCCGTCGGCGGCGGGGTCGGTCTGGTGCTCGCCGGTCCGATCGAGTCGGCCTTCGGCTATCACTGGCTGTTCTGGGCGCCGATGATCGTCATTCTGCTCGCCGCGGCCGCCGCCGCGAAGTTCGTCCCGGAGTCGCGCAACCGCAGGCCCGGGCGGGTCAGCTGGTTCGGCGGCGTCCTGCTCGCGGGCTGGCTCATCGCCCTGCTGCTCGGCGTCAGCGAAGGCAGGAACTGGGGCTGGACGTCGCCGGCGGTCCTGGGGCTGTTCGCCGCGGCGCTCGTGCTGGGCGCCCTGTGGCTGATCTCCGAGGACCGTGCCCGCGAGCCGCTGATCGACCTGAAGATGATGCGGCTGCGCCCGGTGTGGACGGCGAACCTCGTGGCTCTGCTGTTCGGCATGGGCCTGTACGGGACGATGTCGTTCCTGCCGGCGTTCCTGCAGACGCCGACCAGCACCGGCTACGGCCTGGGAGCAAGCGTCACCGAGTCCGGTCTCTACGCCCTGCCCATGACGCTCACGATGTTCCTCATGAGCATGGTCAGCGGGCGGGTGACGGCGGCGGTCGGGTCGCGGGTCGCGGTGGTCGGCGGGTCACTGCTCAGCGTTCTCCCGCTGGTCATGTTCGCCTACGTCAACGACCACGCCTGGCAGATCGTGCTCGCGTCCTCGTTGTTCGGCGTGGGGATGGGGTTCGTCTTCGCCGCGATGGCGAACATCATCGTCGAGTCCGTCCCGCCGACGCAGACCGCGGTGGCGAGCGGCATGAACGCGAACATCCGGACCATCGGCGGCTCGATCGGCGCCGCCGTGATGGCGGTGCTGGTCGCCGGCGGCGCGAGCGCGGGCGGGCTGCCCCAGGCGAGCGGCTACAGCCACGGGTTCCTGTTCCTCGCCGTGGCGAGCGCTGTCGCCGCCCTGGTGGCGTTGCTCATTCCCCGCGTCAGGAACGAGACTGTCATTCTGAGGCGCTCGGGCGCCCACGAGCATCCGGAGACGGCGCTCGTCGCCGGGGCCGAGCTGGTCGACTAGCGGAGGCTCCGACGGCCCCGCGGCCGAGGCCGGTCGACCAGCCAGCAGGAGGGGACGCATGAGCAGCCTGAGCGCACCGGCACCGGCACCGGCACCGGCCGACGGCAGCCCGGCGGGTGGGTCCGGCGACCAGCCGGTGGGCGGGGCCGGCGCCCGGCCGCCTCGCCTGCGGCAGGACGCGGCGCGCAACCGCGACCGGATCATCAGCGCCGCCTGCGCCGTCTTCGCCGAGCGCGGCCTCGACGCCTGCGTGGAGGACATCGCCCGCCGGGCCGGGGTGGGGGTCGGCACGCTCTACCGCCGGTTCCCCACCAAGGAGCATCTGCTCCGCCAGATCGCCGAGGATCTGCTGCGCGAGCTGTTGGACGGTGCCCGCGCCGAGCTCGGTGCCGCCGACGGCGCGGGCCTGGAGCGGACGCTGCGCCAGTGCGCGCTTCTGCAGGTCAGCAAGCGCGGCTACATGATGCGGGCGTTCGACACGGCGATGCCCGACGAGCTGCGCACCGCGTTCCGCGCGACGCTCGGCGAACTGCTCACCGCGGCCCAGGCCGCCGGCGCGATCCGCCCGGACGTCACCACGCTGGACGTCGTCATGATTCTCTGGTCGCTCCGCGGCGTGATCGACATGTCCGCCGACACCAGCCCGGCGGCCGTCCAGCGCTACATGGATCTGCTGCTGGCGGCGCTGCGCCCCGGGGGCGCCCCGCTCACGCATCCACCCGTCACCAACATCTGACAGCCCGCGCGTTCGGAGACCGCACTGTCCAGGCAGTGCGACGGCTCCGGAACGCGTACGGCCCGGCCCGGCGCCTCACGACGCCAGCCGGGCCGGGCCGGTACCTGGATCGCGTCAGTGCATGACCACAGGGCCGTCCATCGGACGTCCGCTGGACCGGATCAGCGGGGCCGCCAGCGCGCCGAGCAGGGCGATCACGGCCCCCACCAGCAGGGCGACGTGCAGGCCGGACATGAAGGCGGCGTGGGCGCCCGCGGTCACCGCGTCGGCGAGCTGCGCGGAGGCACCCGGCGGCACAGGCGCGAGACCCTGGGTGACAGCTTCGCCGCTCTGGGCGACCTGGGCGGCGACGTCCGCGGGAGCTCCGGCGTTCACCGTCTTCTGGGCGAGCACACCGTCGACCCGCGCGGCCAGGATCGAGCCGAGCACGGACGTGCCGATCGCGCCGCCGAGCTGCATGGCGGTGCTCTGCAGACCGCCGGCCACGCCGGAGAGCTCCAGCGGCGCGTTCCCCACGATCGCCTCGGCCGAGGCGACCGCCACGAACGCGATGCCGATGCCGATGCCGAGCAGCGGCGGCCACAGCAGCATGTAGGACGAGTCCGTGGCGAGGCCCGTCATCCAGAACAGGGCGGCGGACGTCAGCAGCATGCCGATCCCGATCGGCACCCGCGGGCCGTAGCGGGTGGTGAGCGAGGCTGCGACGGGGCTGCCGAACATGAAGACCACCGTGAGCGGGAGCAGCCGCACACCGGTCTCCACAGCCGAGTATCCGTGGACGTTCTGCAGGTAGAGCGTGAGGAAGAACAGCACGCCGAACATCGCGAAGAAATTGACCATCACCAGCACGCTGCCGAGGGAGACCGACCTGTCGCGGAACAGCGACATCGACAGCAGTGGCTGGGACACGCGCAGCTCGACGAGGACGAAGAGCACCAGCAGCACCGCGGCACCGCCGAGGAAACCGATCGTGTTCAGACTGCCCCAGCCCCACGACTGCGCCTTGACCACGCCATAGACGAGCGCGAACAGACCACCGGAGAGCAACACCAGGCCGGCCGGGTCGAACTTCTGGCCGGGCTCCTCGTTGCGGCTCTCCCGCACCACCGCGATGCCGACGACCAGCGCGATCACGCCGACCGGGACGTTCAGGTAGAACACTGACTCCCAGGAGACGTTCTCGATCAGCAGGCCACCGACGATCGGCCCGGCCGCGATGGAGATCGCGGAGCTCGCGCTCCAGATGCCGATCGCGGAGTTCAGCCGCTCGGCGGGGAAGACCGAACGCAGCAGCGCCAGCGTGTTCGGCATCAGCAGCGCGCCGAACACGCCCTGCAGCGCGCGCCACACGATGACCTCACCGATGCTGCCGGACAGGCCGACCATCAGCGAGGTCGCCGCGAACCCGGCGATGCCGACGAGGAAGACCTTCTTGCGGCCGAAACGGTCACCGAGCTTGCCGCCGACGATCAGCAGGACGGCCAGCGCCAGCAGGTAGGAGTTGGTCACCCACTGCAGGCTCTGCAGGCTGGCATCCAGGTCGCGGGCGATGAACGGGTTCGCGATCGACACGACGGTGCCGTCAAGACCCACCATGATCACGCCGAGGGCGACACTGACCAGGGTCAGCCACGGGTTGGACCGCAGCTGTTCCAGCCTGCCGGGCTGCTTCCCCGCGCCGGTCGGCGTCCCCGCCCTGCCGGCAGACCGCCGCCGGGCAGGCGCGGAAGAGGGTGCGGTCATCAAGCTCTCCACTCAGTTCGAAGGGGGCTCGTCAAGCCTCACACCCCGACAGGAAAGTGGCAACCGTGTGCCATTTAACATTCGACTGCCACGATTGCTAGGATGACCGCCTGAAAGGGGGTGCCGGCGATGGGTCTTCGAGAAGCGAAGAAGGAACGCACACGCGAGGCACTCGCCGCCGCCGCCACCCGGCTGTTCACGGAACGTGGCTACGAGGCGACGACGATCGAGGACATCGCCGCCGCGGCCGAGGTCTCGCCGCGCACGTTCTTCCGCTACTACCCGACGAAGGACGACGTCGTCACCGAGATCTTCCGGATGGGCGGCTTCGAGACCATGGTGGCGGCCCGCCCGTCCGACGAGCCGGTCATCGCGTCGTTACGCGCCGCGGCCATGACCGTGCTCGGGGAATGCGCCGAGAACCCCGTGCCCACCCTCGCCGTGCTGCGCATGGTCGCCAGCCAGCCGGCGCTGCGCACCCGCCTCGCCGAGGCGCAGCGGGAGTGCACCGCCGTGCTGACCACCTCGATCACCACCCGGCTGGGGGCCGCGCACGACCCGCTCCTCCCCCGGCTGCTCACCAACTGGGCGCTCGCCACCCTGGATGCCGTGCTCACCCACTGGGAGTCCGCCGACGGCCAGCTCGATCTGCTCGAGCTCACCGGGCGGGCCTTTGACCGGCTCGCCCCGGCCCTCGACGCCATTCTCGTCAGCGCCGACAGTCAGGCCACACACGCGGCCAGCACGACCGTTTCCTGACACCGTGCGCCCCGGTCGCGAGCCGCGGCCGCGGCCGCGGCCCTCGACGCGGGCTCGAAGCAGCGGCGGTCAGGACCGCGTGCTGGGACGTATCACCGCCGGGATGTCCGGCTCCGCATCGAGCACCCGCAGCAGCAGCGACAGCAGCTGCTCCTGTTCCGCCGGGGAGAGCACCTCGAACGAGGCCGGCGCGACCGCCATCTGCTCCCGTGCCCGGGCCACCATCTGCCGCCCCTCCTCGGTCATGACGACCGTCTTGGCCCGCCTGTCGGTCGGGTGCGGCTCGCGCCGGGCGAACCCACGCCGCTCCAGCGCGTCGACCATGCTCGTCAGGTAGGAGGGGTCCAGGCGGAAGGCGCTGACCAGCTCGCGCATCGGGCGTGACCCGTCGGGCAGCATCATCAGCACCTTCAGGGCCCCGGGCGGGATGTCCGCCTCCTGGCAGGCACGGTGCAGCTGCCGGTGCCCCGCCCCGCCGAGGACCAGTGCCTGCACCGCAAGCCACGCCTCCCCGGCGACTGGACTGATCACGCCTCGACGGTACCTTCCCGGGGCCTCGCGCACCCCCCACATCATGGACATGACTAAATATTTGACGTTCCTCAACGAACGGCGGATGCTGGTCGACGTCAGAGCCGCCGGCTGCACCGGCGACCATCGGCGGATGCATCGGAGAGCCCGTGCCCGAGCACGCACCGGGAAAAGAACCGTCCAGCGAGGCAGGCGAGCCCGCCCGGGCCGCGATGACCGACGGCGCGGGTAGGAGCCAGCCGCCAGCCGGCCCGAGCACGGAGATCGACCCGGCGCTGCGCCGCCTGGCGCTCACGGTCACCCTCGGCGCGATCATGGCGATCCTGGACACGACGATCGTAGCCGTCGCCATCGACACCCTCGGCCGGGACTTCGACGCCTCCCTGTCCACGGTCTCCTGGATCACGACCGGCTATCTCCTGGCGCTCGCCATCGTCATCCCGCTCACCGGGTGGGCCATCGAGCGCTTCGGCGCGACCCGCATGTGGAACATCTCGCTGGTCCTGTTCCTCGCCGGCAGCGCGCTGTGCGGCGCGGCCTGGTCGGCGGAGAGCCTGGTGGCCTTCCGGGTCGTGCAGGGCCTCGGCGGGGGGATGATCCTGCCGATCTGCATGACCCTGCTGGCCCGGGCCGCCGGGCCGACCCGGATGAACCGCATCATGAACGTCGTCGGCATTCCCACCCTGATCGCGCCGATCCTCGGTCCGGTCATCGGCGGGCTGATCGTCGACAACCTCGACTGGCGCTGGATCTTCTTCGTCAACCTGCCGCTCGGCGCGGTCGCGCTGGTAGCCGCCTGGCGGGTGCTCCCGCGGGACGATCACGGGCAGGCGCACCACCGGCTCGACGTCCCCGGCCTGCTGCTGATCTCCCCCGGCCTCGCCGCACTCGTCTACGGTCTCTCCCAGGCGGGCTCCGACGGCGGTTTCGGATCGGTGGAGGTCCAGGTCAGCGTCGCCGTCGGCGTGGTCGCGCTGGTCGGCTTCGTCGTGCACGCCCTGCGGCGGGCCGACGCCCTGCTCGATCTGCGACTGTTCCGCGACCGCACCTTCAGCTTCGCCGGTGTCGCCACCTTCATGGTGGGCGCCACCCTGTTCGGCGCGATGTTCCTGCTCCCGCTCTACTTCCAGATCGCACGAGGCCAGAGCGCGCTGGCCGCCGGCCTGTCCCTCGTCCCCCAGGGGCTCGGTGCGATGGTCGCGATGCCACTGGCAGGCCGGCTGGCCGACCGGCGCGGCGCCGGGTACGTCGTTCCGATCGGCATGGCCGTCAGCCTGCTGGGCACCCTCGCCCTCACCCAGATCGACGCCCACACCAACGAGGTGGCGCTCGCGGCCTTCCTGTTCGTACGCGGGCTCGGATTCGGCGCCTCGATGATGCCCGCGATGAGCGCGGCCTACCAGACCCTCTCCCCGGCGGCGGTGCCCCGGGCCACGACGACGCTCAACATCCTGCAGCGGGTCGGCGGGTCGCTGGCGACGGCCCTGGTCGCCGTCGAGCTGCAGCACGCCATCTCCACCCGCGTGCCGGGTGCGGGCGGCGGCGGGCTGGAGGCCGCCCGGCAGACCGAGCTGCCGCCGGCGGTCGCCGACGAGATCGGCAGCGCGTTCGGCGCGACGTTCTGGTGGGTGGTCGGGCTGACCGCGGCCGGCCTGCTCGCCGGCCTGTTCCTGCCCCGCCGGCCCGCCGCGGCCGCCGCGGCCGCCGCGGCCGCCGGTGGCGGTGCCGCCCCGGCGCAGAACTCGTCGCCGGCACAGGTTCCACCCGCGGCACAGGTTCCACCCGCGGTACAGGAGCCACTGCTGGCGAAGGAGCCGGTGGCAGTGGCCGCGCCGGCGGCGGCGGCGGGCGCGGCGGCGGCGGCGGTGGCGGAACCGGCCGCGACGGCCGAGCCGGAGCCGGTGGCGGAACCCGAGCCGGTGGCGGAGCCCGAGCCCGAGCCGGCAGCGGAACCGGTGGCGGTGGCGGTGGCGGTAGCCGAGCCGGAACCGGTAGCCGAGCCGGCAGCGGAACCGGTGGCGGTGGCGGAACCGGTAGCCGAGCCGGAACCGGTGGCGGAACCCGTGGCGGTAGCGAAACTCGAGCCGGAACCGGTGGCGGAGCCCGAGCTGGGGCCGGTGGCGGAAGCCGAGCCGGTAGCGGTGGCGGCCACGTCTTCCGAGTCGGACGCATCCTCTTCCACACCGGAGACACCCACGGCCGAGGAGCCGATCGACGTCGACGACACCAGTCCGTCCGCCGAGGCCGAGAAGGCCGTCACCACGGCCATGACCGGAGCCTCCGGCAGCACCCCGTGACCCTTGACGCCATCGGCATGACGTCGTAGGAGCGGACCGGCGGGCGGTGCCGCGACCGCCGCCCGCAGGAGCCGGCCGATGCAGGCGCGGGGGTGCTCAGGTGGCGGGTGAGCCGACGAGCTCGAAGGCGCGCCACATCGAGGCGTAGTGTCCGTCGGCGGCGATCAGTTCGTCATGCGAGCCGATCTCGGCGACGGTACCGCCGTCGAGGACGACGATCCGGTCGGCGGTGCGGGCTGTCTGCAGCCGGTGCGCGATCACGATCGTCGTCCGCCGCCGGGCGAGACGCGCCGTGGCGGCGGCGACCCGGCGCTCGGTCGCCAGGTCCAGGTTGGAGGTCGCCTCGTCGAGCAGGAGCAGCACCGGATCGACGAGCTCGGCCCGGGCGAGCGCGATGAGCTGGCGCTGCCCCGCTGACAGCGAGCGGCCCCGCTCGGCGACCTCGTGCTGGTAGCCCCCGGGCAGCGCGGCGATGAACTCGTGCGCGCCGACCGCGCGGGCGGCCGCCTCCACCTCGGCATCGGTGGCCTCGGGCCGCCCGTAGGCGATGTTGTCCCGGATCGCCCCGCTGAACAGGAACGCCTCCTGCGGCACATAGCCGAGCCAGCTGCGGAAGGTGCGGAGGTCGAGGGTCCGCAGATCCCACCCGTCGAGGCGGACGGCGCCGTCGTCCGGGTCGTAGAAACGGGCGATCAGCTTCATCACCGTCGACTTGCCGGCGCCGGTCTCGCCCACGAGCGCCACGGTCTCCCCGGCGGCGACGCGCAGGTCGACGCCGCGCAGCGCCTCGGGGACCCGGGCCGCGGCGGCGGTCTCCAACCGGGCGAAACGGGGGTCGGCGGGCCCGACCGCACGGGTGCCGGCGCCGGTGGCGAGGCCGCCGCCGGCGGAACGTTGCGGCGGCGTGGCCTGCAGCGGCCGATCCTGCAGCGCCGCGGGCGTGGCCGGGTAGGCGAAGCGCACCCCGTCCAGCACCAGCTCGCCACGCGGCCGCCCGGGTACCAGCGGGTTCTCCGCCGGTGGGGTGAGGGTCCGCAACCGCATCAGCTCGGCGATGCGCGCCACCGATACCCGGGTCTGCTGCCAGGCGTCGAAGACCTGGGACAGCTGCTGGATCGGCGAGAAGAACAGATCGATATAGAGGATGAAGGCGATCAGCACGCCGACGCTCAGCTGCCCGTGCACGACGAGCGCGGACCCGACGCCGAGCACGATCGCGTCGGCCACCGCGGAGAGGAACTGGACGAACGGGAAGTAGATGGCGACGAGCCGCTGTGCCGCGAGCCGCGAGCTCAGGTAGTCACGCCCCAGCCCGCGGAAGTGCTCGACAGTCGCCGCCTCGTGCACGAACGCCTGCGCCTCGCGGATGCCGGACAGGCTCTCCTGGAAGTCGGCGTTGACGATCGCGATGCGTTCCCGGGAGAGGTCGTAGTACCCGGCGGCCCGGCGCCGGAAGACCACGGTCGCGGCGGCCAGCGGGACGATGACCAGCAGTGTCAGACCGCCGAGCTCCGGGTTGATGGTCAGCAGGGCAACGCCGACTCCGGCGAACGTGACGAACGAGACCAGGGCCGCCAGCAGCCCGTTCTCGATCAGCGACTCGAACTGGTCGATGTCGGTGGTCATCCGGGTCATGATCCGGCCGGACATCTCGCGCTCGTAGTAGTCCAGGGAGAGGCGCTGCAGCTGCGCGAAGATCCTGATCCGCAGCGAGAGCATGATCCTTTCGGCGGCGCGGCCCGTCACGAAGGTCTCGCCGATCTGGTCGAGCAGGTCGGCGAGCGTCACCACCAGGAACGCGGCGGACGCCGCCCACAGCACGCCCGAGGAGCCGCGTGCGACGCCGTTGTCGACACCCGTCTTCACCAGCACCGGCCCGGCCAGGCTGGCCGCCGCGTCGCCGATCACCAGCAGCAGCCCGAGCAGCAGCGGGCGGCGGAACCGGCGTAGCACCCTCAGGAGGCTGAACTGGGGGTCCGGCCGGCTCTCGACCGCGACGTCGATGTCGGCGACGTCCCGCACCGGCGGCAGGGCCGCGACCCGGGCCAGCAGCTCCGGCGTCGGCGCCAGGTTCAGCCGCCAGCTGCCCCCGCCACCGAGACCGGCGCCGAGGCTCGGGGCGCCGACCCCGGCGCCACCATGCCCGCGCCGCGGCGCCGAACCGGGTCCGGGCGCCGCCGCTGAAGCTGTGGAGGACACCGGGCTCGGTCCGGCCCCCCGGTCCCGCTCGGCGGTCTCGGAGGTCCGGGCAGCCAGCGCTTCCCCCTGGTCGGCCGGGCCGTCCGCCGGATCGGAGTCGAGGCCGGCGAGGAGTGTCCGGTAGGCGGCGCTGCGCCTCGTCAGTTCCTCGTGGGCCCCCACATCGATGACCTGTCCGTTCTCGACCACGACGATCCGGTCGGCCAGGTGCAGTGTCGAGACCCGGTGGGCGATGAGGATCGTGGTGCGCCCGGGCAGGAGCTCCCGCAGCGCGGTGTGGATGTGTTCCTCGGTGTGGGCGTCCACGGCACTCGTCGCGTCGTCCAGGACGAGAATGCGGGGGTCGGTGAGCAGCGCCCGGGCCAGTGCTATCCGCTGACGCTGCCCGCCGGACAGCGACAGGCCGCGCTCGCCGACGATCGTGTCGTAGCCGCGGGGCAGGGCGAGGACGAACTCGTGCGCGGCCGCCGCCCGCGCCGCCGTCTCGACCTGCTCGTCAGTGGCGTCGGGCCGGCCGTACGCGATGTTGGCCCGCACCGAGTCGGAGAACAGGAAGCTCTCCTCGAAGGCCACGCCGACCTGCGAGCGCAGCGACCGCAGCCGGACGGACCGCAGGTCCTGGCCGTCGATCGTCACCCGGCCGGCATCGGGATCGTGGAAGCGACTCAGCAGCGCGGCCACCGTGGACTTGCCGCTGCCGCTGGCCCCGATGAGTGCCACCCGCTCCCCGGCTGCGATGTGGAGGTCGAAACCGCGCAGCACCGGCGGGCCGTCCGGGTAGGCGAACTCCACCCCCTCGAAGCGGATCTCGCCGCGCGTCGGCGGGAGCTCCACAGCTTCGGGGCCGTCAGCGATGGCTGGGGCGAGGCGCAGCAGCTGGAAGATCCGTTCGACGCCCGCCCTGGCCTGCTGCCCGACCGTGAGCACTCCGGCCAGTTGGCGGGTCGGGGCCGCGAACTGCCCGACATAGGTGGAGAAGACAAGGAAGGTGCCGATCGTCAGCTGACCGTTCAGGGCCATCCAGCCGCCCACGGCCAGGATCGCCACCTGGGCCAGCGCGGGGACGGATTCCAGCAGCGGCTGGTAGCGGGCCCGCAGCCGCACCGCCCGCATCCGGGACCCGTAGAGGTCGGCGGCCGCCTCGACGACGCGACCCACCTCGCGATCCTCCTGGCCGAACGCCTTGACCACCCGCACGCCGTTGACGTCCTCGTCGACGATCTGGGCGACGGCGCCTTCACGCTGCTGGCCGTCCCAGGTCGCCGGAAAGACCCGCGACCGCAGCCGGTAGGAGAGCGCGAACAGCACCGGGATGACGACGAGGCTGATGAGCGCGAGGGGCGGCGAGAGAACAATCATGACGATCAGCGCGGTGATCATCATGATGACGTTGCCCATCATGATCGGTAGCAGGCTGAGCAGGCCCTGCACGAGCGCCGAGTCCGAGTTCGCCCTCGCCACCAGCTGCCCGGTGGGCATCCGGGACAGGCTGTCCTGGTCCAGGGTCTGCAGATGCTCGTGCATCGCGTTGCGCAGGTCGAACTGCACGCCGAGCGCCACCCGTCCGCCGCGGTACCGGCGCACGTAGGCGAAGCCGAACGCGCCGGCCGCGGCGAGGAACAGCACGAGCAGCCACGGCCACAGCGGGGATGCCCGCCGCACGATCACCTCGTCGACGATGTGGCGCGCGATCAGCGGGACCACCGCCTGACAGGCACTGCCGAGCAGCGCCGCCAGCAGCGCCAGGACGAGATCGCGGCGATGGCGCATCAGGTAATGCCACAGCCCACGCAGCCAGCCGGCCTGCGCGGGCACGGGCACGAGTGCGGGTGCGGGTGCGGGTGCGGGCGGGGGAGTGGAGGCGCTCATCGGTCCTGCCGCCTGGCGCGTGCGCTCAGGATCTGCTCGAGGGCGTCACCAAGCTGCAGGAGCACGGTGCCGGCGGCATCGGAGTCGGGGGTGTGGGCGAGAACCTCGCCCAGCGCCTCGGCCATCACCCGCTCGGCGGCGTCGAGGACGGAGCGGCCCTGCGGCGTCAGGCTCAGCGGCGTGACCCGCCTGTCCTCGTCGAGGCCACCCCGGACCAGCAGGCCTCGCTGGCGCAGCGACTCGACGGTCGCGCTCACAGCCGGCTTGCCGAGCGCGAGCCGGCGGGCGATCCGGGACGCCCGCTCGTCACCCGCCGCGATCTGGGCGAGCACCCGGTACTGGGCCAGGCTCAGGCCGTCCAGCGACCGCTCGAACAGACGGGACAGCCGCACCACAGCCCGGACCGCGTCGACAGGGACGGGGACGTCAGACAACACGGTTCGACACTAGCAACTGGTTCGAGGTCCGAACTAGTATCACGAACCCGCACCGAAACCGCATACACACCCATGCCGGGATCACTGGGACCGCCGGGATCGCGGGGACGGAGGCGGCGCGGGCCACCGTGGCAGACCGACCCACCGAACCGGGACGAAAAGTCACGCAACGCATCAGGAGCAACTGCCGCCGTAACGCGGAAGGTGGCCCGGCTTAACACCGGGTACATAGCCGAGTGTAATTCTGGAAAAGTTCAGCGCGCCTGGACGGACCAGGTGACGTGGCCGAGAGCTCTGACAGGCGGTGTTCCCATGGCCGATATCGTCACGATAGCTGCCTCGATCGACGGTGTTCCCACCATGACGGAAACCGACGCTATGCTCGACGAGCTGCGCCGACTTCCCCGCACGAATGACAACCAGGCGCTGATCGACGACCTGCTTGAGTTCCGGTCGCTGCTCGCGGAGCGTCGCGTCGAGACGGTCGCCGGCCCGTAGTAGCGCGGAATCAGACGCGCACAGGATGCCCGGCCCGGGCTGAGTGCTGCCCGGGCCGGGCGGGACCGGGCTGGCGCGGCGGGTGGAGTCGTGTTCCTCGCCGCGCCTGCCCGGTGGAAGTGCTAACTACGCAAGAGCTGACTACTGGTTGCCGAACGGCTGGTTCTGCTGGCCCTGCTGGCCCTGGTCACCGCCGCCGAAACGCTCGCCGGAGAGCCCGCCCTGGGCGCCGCCGACGCCGACCAGCTCGCGCAGGCGGTTCTCGACGTACCGCTCGCTGTGGTGCGTCTTGTCCGCGATCCGCGCGACAAGGTCGTTGATGCCGGTGGCAGCGTCCAGGTCCGCCGTGCTGACCTGACCGAACTGGTCGAGGAGGCGGTAGCGCAGCTGACGCCAGTTCTGACGAAGCTGCTGCTCCACCTGCTGACGCTGCTGCTCCTGCTGCTGGGTCATTTAGTGATTCCTTTCACCATGAATGTTTCAGGAGGTGGTGAAGACGCGAGGCGAACGCTACCCCAGGGGGTTCGGGGAGCGCTAAACGAGCAGCGGCATCGGCATGTTCACCCGCAGCCCGCAGCACTGCATCGGAATCGGTAGCCGCCGGACATGGAATTTTCGAACGAAGCCTGCCGGCGAGCGGGCTTCATACGCCTTTCGGCCTTTCTTTTCATGCCCCTTTGCCGTACTGTGTCACCCACAGGCGGTGCAGGGTGTACCGCGCGGACGTGGTGAACAGGGTCACCGCACGCATGACCGAGGGCTCCACCCGTTTCAACGGATACGTCCACCGGACAGCGACGAAACCGAGCAGACCGCCCTCGCCGGGAAACGGGATCACCAGCGCGGAGCCGATCTTCAGCTTCTCGACCCGCTCAGCCGGGATGAGCGGCGTCCCGGTCGGATCCGCGATGAACAGCGGATCCCGCAGCTGGGACAACGCGCGCAGGGCGGCGTCGTCGTCGGGGTTCACCCGGGCGCCCACCCGCGTCAGCGGCTCGGTTCCCGGCGACACGGACGAACCGGCGGCCTCGAACACCGTCGCGCCCGGCAGTTTCGCGAGCATCACCCCGACGGCGTCCGCGCCGCTCAGCGAGCGCACGACATCCGCGATCAGAGTGGCCGCGGCGGGCAGGTCCTCCGGATGCCACAACTGGTCAAGGCGGTGCAGCGCCTCGGTGATCTCCTCCCCCATCAGACGTTCGCGGCGTGCGTCGCACAGCCGCACCGTCTGGTCCGCGAGGCGGTGCAGCGCGCGGCGCTGGCCTGGAGCAAGCCTGCGCGGCATCCGGTCAGACACGCACAGCGCGCCCAGGATGTGCCCTTCGGACGTCCGCAGTGGCGCCCCGGCGAAGAAACGCACCGGGACATCCGGGTCGCCCTGGACGACGTGGGCGAAACGCATGTCCTTCCTGGCGTCCGCGACCTCGAGATAGTCACCCGACGAGACCGCGTGGGAGGCCACGCCCACCCGGCCGACCAGAGCATCGATCTTCAGGCCGTGCCAGGACTTGAACCACTCCCGGTCGGTGTCGACGAGCACGACGTGGGCGTAGGTGCATTCGGCGATCTGGGCTGCGAGGGTCGCCATCTGGTCGAACTCGATCTCCGGCGGGGTGCCGAGCAGCCGCTGGCTGTGCAGCGCGGCCAGCCGGGCGTCCTCGTCCGCGGGGAGGGGCGCGGCCAGGCCGCCCTCGGTCCAGCACCGCTTGGTCCGCCCGGTGACCTCGACGTCCGCCCGCTCGTCCTCCTGCGCCGCGGCTGACCATGACGCGGTCGGTGTCCCTGCCTCCGCCGCGGGGGGCAGCGCTGTACCCGCGACGCCGCTTCGTGCCTCGGCAGCCTCCCGCGCCACGGTCGGCCGGTCCGTGGTGGTCGGCCGGTCCGTGGTGGTCGGTCGGTCCGTGGTGGTCGGTCGGTCCGTGGTGGTCGGTCGGTCCGTGGTCGGCCGCTCGGGCCGGCTCCGGCAGGCCGCTGGCGCGTAGCCGGCGATGGGTGACCCGTGGCGGGTGTCGCGCTGTGGTCCGGCGAGCAGCGGGGCGAGGTCCCGCGCCGGCAGCGGAGGCGACAGGGCGTCGCCCTGGAGGAGGTCACAGCCGAGCTCGGTCAGGATCCGTTCGCTGGGCTCGTCCTCGATCCCCTCGCCGACGACACGCAGCCCGAGGCGGTGCCCCAGGTCGACGACCGAACGCACGATCGCGATGTCCGGCAGGCTGCCCTGGGCGTCCGCGACGAAGCTCCTGTCAATCTTGATCTCGTCGAAGGTCAGCGCCTTGAGGATCTCCATGGAGTTGTAGCCGGTCCCGAAGTCGTCCATGGACAGTTTGACCCCGGAGATCCGCAGCTCGCCGAGCATCGACGCGGCCCGCGCCGGCTGGGAGACGAGCGCGTTCTCGGTGATCTCGAGGGTGAGGATGTCGGGCGGGAGATCATAGGCCGCCAGCCGCTCCGCGACGACGGCGGGGAGCTCGTCCACGACGAGCATGCGCGGCGAAAGGTTCGCCGAGACATCCACCCGGATGCCCTGCGCTCGCCAGCGGGCACACTGGCGCAACGCCTCGTCCAGCTCCCACCAGGTCAGTTCGACGATCAGCGAGGAGCGTTCGGCCATTGGAAGGAACGAGCCTGGCGGCAGCAGCCCGCGAACGGGGTGCCGCCAGCGCATCAGCGCCTCGACACCGACCAGCCGCCCGGTCGCCGTCTCCCGCATCGGCTGGTAGAACAGCTCCAGCTCGCCCTCGTTGATCGCGGACCGCAGCTGTGCGTGCAGGGCGAGTTCCCAGGGCTGGACGGCGGCCATTCCCGTCGTCCACACGCCGACCCGCTCGCCACCGCGCCTGGCGTCGGCCAGCGCGGCGTCGGCGCAGGACAACAGCGAGGTGATCCGGTCCCCGCAGGCTGGCGCGGCGGTGACACCGATGGTGGCCTCCACCTCGACGTCCACGCCGCCGATTCGCAGCCGCCCGTCGAGCTGCTCGAGGATGCCGCGGCCGAAGGCGGTGAGAGCGGGGTCCGCTGTCGCCGGGGGGCACGCCCCGCCGTTCTCCATCGGCCCTCCGGGCAGCAGCAGCGCGAACTTGTCTCCGCCGAGCCGGGCGGCGACCAGCGGGGCTGGTTTCACCAGCCGCAGACAGCGGGCGAACCCTCGGAGCACCTCGTCGCCCGCCTCGTACCCGAACGCGGTGTTGATCTCCTTGAAGTGGTCGAGGTCGACGACCATCAGCACGGCCCGCCGCCCGGTCACCAGGATCTCGGCGACGACGGGATCACCCGCCTGGATCAGCCCTGCCCGGCTCGACAGCGCGGTCAGCGGGTCGGTGAAGGAACGTCCGCGCCCCCGTTGGAACAACGTGTAGGTGAAGTAGGCGGCGGCGAGGACGCTCAGGCCACAGGCGGCCTTCGCGAGCGGGAACGCGGCCAGCCGCCCGTAGCCGCTGAGAGCGCCCAGCACGACGACCGCCACCAGCGCCGCGTGTGCCAGGGCGACGCTGAGCCGGGACCAGACCAGCCCGATCTGGCCGCCCACCCAGGGAAACCAGAACAGCAGGGTCAACGCCAGCTCCGCGGAGCCCTCCCGGAGCAGCGTGAACGCGATGGCAGCCGTCATCGTCACCGACGAGGCAAGGGCGAGGGCACGGAACACCCGCAGGTTCTCGCCGGGAACGGCGACGGTCGCGGCCACCGTCGCCCCGCCCAGCCCGGCCGCCACGGCGAGGGGCGGGCACAGATAGCCCGGCGAGCCGGGAACGACCAGCAGCACCAGCAGGAACACACTGCCGATCAGCGGTGGCATGAGAAAGAAGCCGCGGTCACCGGCGAGCACGTCGCGGAGCGCCCCGCCGGCCCTTGCCCTCGGCGCGGTGCCGCCCCCCTTCGGCGGGGGTTCGTCCGGCGCGCTCCGCCCCGGGCGAACGCCTTGGCCGTTGTCGCGGTTGCGGCCGCGAGGGCCGTTTCCCGTTCCCGGGCCTGCGCCCGTCCACTGCCAAGCCACGCTCTTCCATTACCCGGTGACACCATTCCAGAGCATGCTGTCGACCCGACACCGAAAGAATCTGTCGACAGACAGCGTCGAGGTGGTGCCCCTGGGTAACGAAGAGGCAGGGGTTGGCTCGAGGAGCGTGCTCAGAAGCCCGCGCGGGTGGTGAGGCGGGCCGTGCTGGCGAGACGGGCGGCGGAGGTGCCCAGCCCGGTCGGGGAGCCGAAGGGCGGAACGCCGGCCGCCGGATGCGCCCGGAGCTCGCCCTCGTCGTACCGACGGGTGCGCTGATGCCACCGCAGTACCGCGGCCAGCCAGTTCTTCAGGTCGGCGACATACCGCAGCAGCCCGTCCCGGGCCTGGTCGGTCAGGCCGTACGCGGCGAACAGGGCCGGAAGCTCACGATCGACAATGTGCTCGAACTGGCGCATACGTGCCGTCATGAGGTCGTTGACAACCGCCACGGCACGTTCCGTCGAGCAGTCGAGAAAGGTACGCATCACCAGCACGCCGTTGTTGAGCTCCCCCTCGAACTGGATCTCCTTCTGCAGGGAGAAGATGTCGTTGAGCAGCGCGGCGTAGTCCGCGGCGGAGTTCTCCAGCGCTCGGACCGGCCGCGCCGCGAACACCTCGGCCGGCACGGCCGGCTCCTCGTCCGACCCGGTCTGGCCCGACCCCGCCTGGCCCACGCGGGCGAGGCTCAGCCGGGCCAGGCTCATGGTGAGGTCCGAGCCGAAGGTCGCGCGCCGCATCTCCAGATAGTCGATCGGGTCGGGTATCCGGTTCGCGGTGTGGTTGTCCAGCTCCCAGAGCCAGCTGTCGATCATTGTCTCGACCGCGGCCCGGAAGACACGGCGCCCGCGCGGGCTCAGCGGCGACGCGGTGCGTACCCACAGATCGGCCAGCGCCCGTTCCAGCGGAATGACCGGCGGCGGCATCGCGTCGGTCACCGCCTCGAACTCCACCGGCAGGAACTCCTTCAGCCGCTCGGTGCACACCTTCGCACCGGCGAGGTCCCGCGTCCGCCCGAAGACCACCGGGTAGTAGTCGTCGGCGTAGGTGCCCCAGGTGAGCCAGTGGGCGGAGAGATCCAGCTCTTCCCGGCCCGCCGCCGGAGCGATTCCCGCGGAGCAGAGCGGGAAGTCGTAGGAGGTGAGCTTGTGCTCGTCCCAGATGCCGGGCACCGGGTCAAGCAGGCCCATCGCGCGGGACCAGCGGACGGTCTCCCGGCGAGCGCCGGCCAGATGCCGGTTCTCGCCGACGGAGAAGGGCATGTACGGGTCCGGTGCGCGCACCTTGCCGACGACCTCGAAGGGCACGTGGCTGAACGCTCGCAGCCGCTGCGGCGCCGTCACCACGATCGATTCCAGTACTCGGGCGGCGGACGTCCCGAGCCCCTCCGGCCCGGCCGGGAACACCCCCGCCCCGGCCGGGAGGGCCACTGTTCCGGCCGCGCCCTCGTTCATGTAGCGGCTGGAGCGCAGGTGCCACTCGTGTCCCCCCGACTGCCAGTCCTGCAGGCCCTTCACGTAGGCGAGCACGGCCGCGCGGCCGGCCGGGTCGACCCCGCGTTCCTCGAGCATCGGCGGGACCTCGCTCAGCGCCGTGTGCTCGAACTGGTGCAGCCGGGAGGTGAGCAGGTCGTTGACGAGGTCGGCCGCGGTCTGCGTAGGGCAGCCGAGGAACCGCTCGGTGACCAGCACGCCGTTGCTCAGCTCGCCTTCGGACTCAACCTCCCGCTGGTAGGAGAACAGGTCGTTGCGCAGGTGGATCGCGTCGGCGAACGTGTCACGCAGCACCCGCATCGGCCGCAGGCCGGCGATCCCGGCCGGTACCTCGGCATCCGCGGCGTGTTCGACGAGGTTCGCCGACCAGGGCGCGCCGCCGACCTTGCGCCGCATCTCGATGTACTCGACCGGATTCGCCACCCGGTTCTCGTTGATGTTGGCGAGTTCCCACAGCGATTCATCCAGCAGGTTGCGGGTGCTCTGTACGAAACGGTGTCGCCAGGCCGCCGTCCGATCCGGCACCGTTCGTGCCCACAGATCACCCAGGCCCTTTTCGACCGGGTTCTCCGGTGTCGCGTCGATCGCCCCGTCGAGGGGCATGAAGGCACGAAGCCGATCGAGGTAGCCGCGCGCGCCGGCCATGTCGCCGGTCCTCTTGAAAAGTTCGAGGAAGTGGTCGTCGAAATAGAAGACCCAGACGTACCAGTCGGTGATCAGGTCCAGTCGCGCGGGAGACGCGTCCGGATGGGTGTAGGCGCACAGCAGGGCGTAGTCGTGCGCGTCGAAGTCGTCCTCGCTCCAGACCACCACTCCGTCGCCGGGGGCTCCGATCATTCCCATCTCGGCGGCCCACTCCCGGCTGTGGGCGCGGGCCGACGCGAGATGCGGGCTGCACCGGGCCGGATAGGGTACGTAGAAACGCGGCAGCGTGAAGGGCTGCATGCCCTAGCGACCGATCTCCACGTTCTCCAGCACCCCGAGCGCGTCCGGGACGAGAACGGCGGCGGAGTAGTAGGTCGTCACGAGATAGGAGATGATCGCCTTCTCGTTGATACCCATGAACCGCACGGAAAGTCCCGGCTCCAGCTCGTCGGGCAGGCCGACGTGGTTCAGCCCGATCACGCCCTGGTTCTCCTCGCCGGTGCGCAGCGCGAGAATCGACGTGCTCCCCGCCGCGCTGACCGGAATCTTGTTCACCGGCAGCAGCGGGACGCCGCGCCAGGCCGGTACGTGCTGGTCGTGGAACAGTGCGGTGGCCGGGTAGATGCCGCGCGCGGTGCACTCCCGCCCGAACGCGGCGATGGCCCGCGGGTGCGCGAGCAGAACGTGGGTGCTGCGGCGGCGGCTCAGCAGCTCGTCGAGGTCGTCCGGGGTGGGCGGGCCGGTCCGGGTATGGACGCGCTGGCGCAGGTCGGCGTTGTGCAGCAGGCCGAAGTCACGGTTGTTCACCAGCTCGTGCTCCTGGCGCTCGCGCAGCGCCTCGACGGTGAGCCGCAGCTGCTGCTCCAGCTGGTTGATCGGCTCGTTGTACAGGTCGGCGACCCGGCTGTGGACCCTCAGCACGGTCTGCGCGACGCTGAGCTCGTACTCCCGGGGAGCCAGCTCGTAGTCGACGAACGTCCCCGGCAGGACCTCCTCGCCGACATGGCCGGACGAGATCGAGATCTCCGCCTCGCCGTGCCGGTTCTGTGCGGGTACGGGGCGGCTTCGGTAGTCGTCCACCCAGGCCCGCAGCGTTTCGGACGCGTCGAGGATCTCCTGGAACCGCTGGCGGGGAAGCACGAGCACGGTCGTCCCCGTGAGGGCACGGACCGTGTGGTCCCAGGTCGCATCCGGCTCGGTCAGCGCCTGCTCGCCGAAGTACTCGCCGGCGCTGAGGATGCCCAGCGACCGCTCCTCGTCGTAGGCACCGGGGCCGAACCGGCCCACCTTGCCGTAGGCGACGAGGATGACCTCATCCGCGGCGTTGCCGGCCTCGACGACGACGTCCCCGGCGGAGTACTCCCGCTGGACGAAGCTGTCGGCGAGCGTCGTGAGCTCACCGCCGTCGAAGCCCCGCAGCAGCGGCAGCTCGGTGAGCTCCCCCGGGACGACGCGAATGTCGGATCCGGTGTTCGTGAAGGAGACCAGACCGTCGCCGGCGATGTAGGAGAGACGCCGGTTGACGCGGTAGACACCACCGGCCGTGTGGACCCACGGCAGTACCCGCAGCAGCCAGCGGGAGGTGATCTCCTGCATCTGCGGCACGGATTTGGTGGTCGTGGCGAGATTCCGCGCGGCCGCGGTGCTCAGGCTCAGCTGATCAGCGAGATCGGTTCCGGTGGTGACGTTCACAGGCTCGGTCATGGCGTGCATCACCCATCTGTCTCTCACGTCTGTACACGACGAAAAAACTGTTATGGTTACCCGTTCCCACGGCATTACAGGCCCACGGAACGGCCATGACAGGGCGGCGGACATGCCGACGACAAAATCCCCCGATGTGTTTCATGACATACATCGCCGGACATGCATCGCCGGCAGAACGCGCACGGTACGGGGCGTCAGCTCGGCCGCGTTGAACAAGCGCCGTCCGGCGCGGTGTGAGCTTCCCGCACCTCCCCCGGGCGCGGCAAGAACTTCCGATAACCAATCAAGGGCTGGTTCGAGATGATGGTCCGCCCTGGTCCAGCCCTTTTCCTGTTCCGGGCACACCGGGTGAGGAACCTCGTCACGCATCCGGACGCCGGCCTCCGGCGATACGGCCGCCAGCCGGCTGCCGACAGATCACCGACGCCCTGGGCACGGCGCCGTCTCCCGGCAATCTTCTCTCCTGCGGGTGCCGCCGCCGTGGCATTGCTGGAGGTGTTTGCCGTTCCTGTCGAATATTTCGGCGCGACATTCCAGTGCGCTGACACCACCGCTTCGGTTCCTCCGCCGGACGACGCGGGGAAGCCGACCGGCAGCCACGCACAGTCCGTAGTCACCGCGCCTCGGGGCCAGCCCGAACTGAGGATGTCCCGGGAGCGCCGATAGCTCGATGTAGCTAGCCGAAGAGCTACCGAGAGCACCCGTCACGGTCCTCGAACGCCACCACCCGGATACCGGAGGACAAGACCGCGGACCCGCTCTCTGGCCCGGGCAGGCGGGCGCAGCAGTGGCCCGGACGCGGCCCGGTACGGGGCCTCGAACGCAGACGGCCGGTCGACCCGACCACACCAACGGTCAGGTCGACCGGCCCGACAGCCGGCGGACGGCGCGCTCAGACCGCGATCGGCAGCTTCTCGTAACCGCGCACGGTGCTGGTGTGCAGCCGCACCGCGTTGTCGTGGTCGACGGCCCAGTTCGGGAAGCGGCGCAGGGTCTCCTCGATCGCGATCCGCCCCTCCAGCCGGGCCAGTGCGGCACCGAGGCAGAAGTGGACGCCGTGGCCGAACGAGACGTGACTGTCGAAGTTCCGGCGGACGTCGTAGCGGTCGGGGTCGGCGTACTTGCGCTCGTCCCGCCCGGCCGAGGCGGTCAGCATCAGGATCCGGGAGCCGGCGGGCACGGTCGTCCCGTACAGCTCGACATCCCGCATGACCTTGCGCGCCTGCACCGGGGAGGGCGCCTCGTACCGCAGCGTCTCCTCGACGGCGTTCGGGATCAGCGCCGAGTCGGCGGCCAGATCGGCCCGCTGGTCGGGATGGGCGGCGAGCAGGACGCAGGCCCAGCCGAGCAGCCGGGCGACGGTCTCGGTGCCGGCGCTGACCATCTCGTTGGTGATGGTCGCCGCCTCGGAGGTGGTGAGGCTGCGGGTACCGTCACCGTCCTTCACCTCGGCCTGGACGAGCGCGGTGATCATGTCGTCACGAGGGGAGGCGCGGCGGTCCTCGATCTGCGCGGCGAAGAACTCCCGCAGCCGCCTGGTGGCCGCCATGGAGACCTCGTTGATCATCCCGGCGCCCTCCTCGATGTGGAAGGTCGTGTCGATCATCCGGCGGACCTCCTCCCGGTCGGAGGGATCGACACCGATGAACGCGGAGATCACCATGGACGGGAGCACCGCGGCGAAGTCCTGGATGTAGTCGAATCCGCCTCCGCCCACCTGCGGGTCGAGCAGTTCGGCGCACACCGAGCGGACCTGCCCCTCCAGCGCGGCGATGCGCCGGGGCGTGAATGCGCGGGAGACCAGCGTCCGCAGCGTGTTGTGCACCGGGGGGTCGGAGAAGATCAGGAAGCCGGGCGGAATCGGCTCCTCACCCATGATCTCCAGGATGGTGCCGTAGGCCGAGCTGTACGTCTTCGGGTCCAGGTGGACGGCGTCGACGTCGGCGTGCCGCGAGACCGCGAAGAAGTCGTACCTGTCGTTGCGGTACAGCGGGTGCTCGTCGCGCAGCCGGCGCCAGACCGGATACGGGTCGACGTCGATGACCTTGTCGAACGGGTCCCAGTACACATCAGCCACCGGTCGGACCTTTCTGTCCCGGAGCCCGCGTCGGACCGTTCCCCGGAGTCGGGATACCGGCGGGCAAACCTGCGCCTTTGCTGCCCTCGCCCGGCACGCGAACATCCGCAGCAGCGAGACCAGAAACTTGTGCGTCACAGTACTGACGCGAAATTGCTCGCGTCAACCTATCCGCATCCCGGCCGCACGGTCGGACTCCCTGGGCCCGCGGCGCCGGCTCCCCGCGCAGGCAGGCAGCCACGGGCGCACGGCGGGTGCGCATGGGCGGCGCTCGCCTGACACGAAAGCAGGCGCGGCCCGCGACCCCGGAGCGCGCCGGGGGCCCGACGTCCGTAGACACCCCTACGGAGATCCCGTCAGTAGACTGCCTCCACATGGCCGCGTCGGCACACCCTGACGATGACACCGCCGGCATCACGCACACCGCCGGCATCACGCACACCGCCGGCACCGGCACCTCCACCTCCACCCACGCGACCGGCGACGACAGTGCCGGCGCCCTCGGCGGTGACGATGACGACCGCGCCGAGGGCGAGAGCGAAGAGGACGGCGCTTCCCCGGACCGGCGCCGGTACGACAGCCCGCTGCGGCGCAGGCGTGCCGCCGAGACCCGCGAACGCATCGTCGCGGCCGGGTCGGCGCTGGTCCACGGCTTTCCGACCTGGGACTGGAGCAGCCTGACCTTCCGCGCCGTCGCGGACCGGGCCGGCGTCAGCGAACGGACCGTCTACCGGCACTTCGCGACGGAGCGGCAGCTGCACGACGCGGTGATGGGGCGGCTGGAGGAGGAGGTGGGCCTCTCCTACGACCAGTTGCGGCTGGACGACCTCCCGGCCCTGGCCGACCGTGTCCTGGCGTCACTGTCGACGTTCGAGGTCTGGCGCGGCGTGGCCGCCTACCCGCAGCCCCCGTTCGTGGCCGAGGACGAGCGCCGCCGCGCCGCGCTGCTGCGGGCCGTGGCCGAGGCGGCGCCGTCCTCCTGGTCCCAGGAGCAGCGCCTGGAAGCCGCCGCCGCCATCGACGTGCTCTGGAACCTGCCGACCTTCGAGCGCCTGATCACCGGCTGGAAGCTGGACGCCGCCCAGGCGACCAGCACCGTCACCTGGGCTATCGGGCTGCTGGTCGAGGCGGTCCGCGGCCGGCCGCCGGGCACCACCCCCCCGGTGCCCGGCCTGCCAGGCCCCGACCAGCCCCCGGCCGTTCCCCCCGTGCCCGACCAGGTCAGCCCCGACTGATTCCTGGGATCCCGACTGATTCCTGCGATCAGCTCCGGCAGGATGCCCCGGAGCAGGTGGCCAGCCTGTCGAGGCGCGCGTCGAGCTGGGCGACGAGGGCGGCGTTCTCGTGCCGGCCCTGCGGCGTCGCCAACAGGTTGACGAGCTGGTAGGGGTCGGCGGTCAGGTCGTAGAGCTCCCGCTCGTGGACGCGGGGAGCCCGGTCGGCGTCGTACCAACGGACATAGAGGTGATCCTCGGTCCGAAGACCGCTCCACGGGGGCAGATCCAGGAACACGCCGGTGACGTTCTCCACCTGCTCCTGGACAACCCCGTCCTGGCCGTCGACACCCGGGCCGGCGTACTGGCCGAGGAGATCGGTGCGCCAGGACTGCGGCGCCTCACCGCGCAGGAGCGGAGCCAGCGACTGGCCGTCGATGTCGGCGGGAACGGGAACACCCGCCAGCTCGAGGAAGGTGGGGGCGAGGTCGATGAGCGCGACCATGTGCTCGTCCGTGCCGGGGCTCACTCCCGGCCCCGCGACCACCAGCGGGATCCGCATGGACTCCTCGTACGGGGCCATCTTCTGGGTCAGCCGGTGGGAGCCGAGGTTGTAGCCGTTGTCCGAGGTGAACACCAGATAGGTGTTGTCGAGTTCGCCGGTGTCGCGCAGCGTCCGCACGATCCCCTCGACCATCTCGTCGAGCGCGTACAGCGAGCCCATCCTGTCCTGGTAGTCCCGGTCGTTGACCGCCGCCACCCGGGCCGATCGGGACTGCGCGCTTTCCTGCAGCCACCACGGCTTGTCGGAGACGTCGGCCTCGTCGTAGTTCGGGGTGCGCGGGGCGCTGGCGTCAGCGAAGGGGTTGTCCGCGTGCCGCGGCGCGGGGGGCAGCGGCAGGTGCGGCGCGGTCGAGGCCGCGTACCAGAAGAACGGGGTGTCGTCGGCGGCCGCCCGGCGAATGAAGTCGGTGGACTTCGCGGCCACCACGTCGGTGGAATAGGCTGTCGGGTCGCTCTCGTCCCCGTACCGCACAAGTGTGCCGTTCTCGTTCAGCGCGTAATCATAGCCGGTGTAGAAGTTGTTGTCAACACTGCCGTACCACTCCGACCAGCCCGGCGGAATGTGCGTCGGGTCGTCCTCGATGCCGTTCATGTACTTTCCGGCCAGGCCGGTCCGGTAGCCGGCGTCCTCGAGATACCGGGCGAACGTGTGGTCCTCGTTGCCGTTGCGGGCGAACGTCGCCCAGCCACCGACGTCGCCGGCGTTCGTGAGCACTCCGGTGTTGTGGCCGTACTTCCCGGTCAGGATGGTGCCGCGGGCCGGGCAGCAGATCGGGGTCGGCGCGAACCCGTCCGTGAAGGTCAGCCCGGAGTCCCTGATCAGGGCGGCGGTCCGCGGCATCGCCTCCCAGTACGGCGAGGTCGTCTGGTCGAGGTCGTCGGCGAGGATCAGCACGAAGTTGGGCCGTTCGCCGTCAGCCGCCCCAGCGACCGCCGTGTCTGCCGCCGCCAGCCTGGTGGCCCCGGCCTCCGCTGCCCCGCCGGACGCGGCGGCGGCGCTCAGCGCGGCCAGCGCCGTCAGCGCGACGCAGCTCGCCAGGCCCGCGGCGCCGATACGGGCCCGCCGGCCGAGACGGCGGTGCCGCGCCATCACCGGTCTCCCGTCCGGGTGCGGAACAGGGAGAGTGCTGCCTGTGGATCACTGCTCGGTGTCTGTTTCCACATACGACCACCCCACCCTGTGGTCATGTACGGGGAATGCGGCCCGGATGTGTGAAACGTGTGAGGAGCACACGTGACGTACACACTCCTCGGACGAGTTTCAGAGGCGTGGCTGGTGCGCTGACCAGGCCGGCACCCCCGGCACCGGGCAGGCACCGAGCAGGCCGCCGCACCGGTCAACGGGCTCACCCAGTTCAGGAGAGTGCCATGCATCAGCAGCGACGAGTCCGTGCCGGTGTGGCGGTGTTCGCCGGCGGCCTGCTCCTCGCCTCGGCGGGCTGCCGCGCGCAGGTGGGCGGCGCCACCGCCGACCCGCTGCCATCAGCCGGCGCAACTTCACCCGCCGTCGCCTCGCCGGCGTCAGCCGGGTCCACCGCGACGCCCGAGGCGGCTTCCGGTGGCGCGGGAACCGGTGGCGTGGGTTCCCTGACCATCAGCATCACCAGTCCGGTCACCATCGCGGGACACGTGAACACTGCGGTCAGCTGCCAGGATGGCGGACGCCGCTACATCGAGTCCGCCACCGGTGCCATCAGCGGGGCAACTGTCACGCAGAGCGTTCGCGTCGCTACCTACCAGGGGCCGGGCAGCTACCCGGCGCTGGTCACCGTGTCCGTGCTGGCAGCCGATTCCCAACGGTACGCCGTCGACGCGGTACCCGCGACGGTGCAGATCACCCAGACCGGCGGGTCCGTCGACTTCAGCGCGGCCACCGCTGCCGGACGCTCCCTCACCGGGTCGATCATCTGGTCCTGCTCCAGCTGATCGGGGCACCGTCGGCGCCAGTCGGATCCGCGGGGAGGGTGATCCGCACAGTCAGGCCCTGGCCGGGGGAGCCGGTCGCCTCGGCGGTGCCGCCGTGGGCGGCAGCCACCGCTGCGACGATGGACATCCCGAGGCCGCTGCCGCCCCGGCCGCGGTCCCGGCCGGCGGACGAGCGGTAGAAGCGGTCGAAGATTCGTTCCAGGTCCGCGGGCTCCAGTCCTGGCCCCTCGTCACGCACCTGGAGCCGTACCCGTCCGGCGGAGACGTCCAGGCTGACCTCGCCCGGCGTTCCCGGCGGGGTGTGCACGCGGATGTTGGTCAGCAGGTTGCCGACGACCTGCCGAAGCCCGTCCGGGTCGCCGCGGACCTGGCACTCCGGCGGGGTGTGCACCGCCAGCGGGCGGTCCGGCTCGACCGCCGCCGCGTCGGCCGCGGCGTCCCGCACGAGCGCGGCCAGGTCGACGGTGCGGTGTTCGGGCTGCCGCTCCTCATCCAGGTGCGCAAGGTAGAGCAGGTCGTCGACGAGCGTGCCCATGCGCCGGGTCTCGTCCTGGACCCGCCGCAGCGCGTCGTCCCTGCCGGCCGGCGGGACGACCCCCTGCCGCAGCAGGTCGACGTACCCGCGGACCGACGTGAGCGGGGTCCGCAGCTCGTGGGACGCATCGGCGACGAACCGCCGCAGCCGGTCCTGCGAGCGTGCCCGCTCCTCGAAGGCACGCTGGATCTGCGCCAGCATGACGTTGAGCGCGGTGGCGAGCCGGTCGGTCTCGGTCCGGCCCGGGCCGTGCGGCACCCGCCGGGCGAGGTCGCCATCCGCGATGGCGACCGCCGTGCGGGTGACGTCCCGCAGCGGGCGCAGGCCGCGGCCGAGCAGGAACCAGGCGCAGCCGCCGCCGAGCGCCAGCACAGCCGACCCGGCCACGACCTCGATGAGGATCAGCTGGCTCGTGGTGTCCCGCACTGGTCCCAGCGGAAGTGCGACGAGGTCGACGATGCCGCCCGGCAGCGCGCCGACGACGACCCGGTACGGCCCCCGGGAGGTCTCCAGAGTGAACGGCCCGCCGGACGCGATCCGGGCGTCGACGTCGTCGACCTGGGGCAACAGGCCGTCCCCGCCGGCCAGCGCGAGCACCGAACCGTCGGTTTGGCGCAGCTCGATCACGAAGTCCGTCGGGGCCACCGCCCGCTCCAGGCCGGCGGCGCCGAGCAGAGGCGCGAGCCGGGTGAGCGCGGTCAGGCCCCGGGCGCCGAGCAGGCTCTGCGCGCTGTGCAGCCGGGTGTCCGTCTGGCTGACCAGGTGCGAGCGCAGGGCCAGCACGCTTGCCGTTCCCACGATCGCCAGACAGGCCGCCAGCAACGCCAGCAGGCCGGCGATCAGGCGGACCCGCAACGTCACGGCGACCCTCCGGCGGCGGCGTCCAGCTGCGCCCGTGCCCTCACCCCGGGCCCGGGCCGGCGGGGCCGGCAGGGCCGGCCGTTCGCAGGGCGTAGCCGAAGCCGCGGTGGGTGTGGATCAGCGGCGGGCCGAAGGCCCCGAGCTTGCGGCGCAGGTAGCTCACGTACTGGTCGACGACGGTCGCCCCGCCGCGGTAGTCCTGGCTCCACACGGCGTCGAGGATCTGCTCCCGGGAGAGCACCCGGTTCGGGTTCACCAGCAGGTAGCGCAGCAGCCTGAACTCGGTCGGCGCCAGCTCGACCGGGTGGCCGGCACGGGTGACTCGGTGTTCCGCCTCGTCCAGCACGACATCGGCGAAGGTCAGCGCGGTCGCGGTCACGGGCCCGGCCAGCTCCGGGCGCCGGCTGCGGCGCAGCACCGCCCGGACCCGCGCGACGAGCTCGTCGATCGAGAACGGCTTCGTGATGTAGTCGTCCCCGCCGTAGGTCAGCCCGGCGACCTTGTCACTGTGGCGGTCCCGCGCGGTGAGGAACACCACGGGGACGTCAATGCCCTGGTCGCGCCAGCGGCGGCACAGGTCGAGGCCGTCACAGTCCGGGAGCATGACGTCGAGGACCAGCAGGTCCGGGCAGTCCGCCGCCACGGCCGCCGTGGCCTCGCGGCCGCAGCGGGCCAGGGTCACGCCGAAGCCATGGAAGCGCAGTGCCATCCCCAGCATGTCCAGGATGTTCGGCTCGTCGTCGACCACGAGCAGCCGCGGCGCACGCGCGTCCCCATACACGTTCCCGGCGACTTCGCCCATGTTCCCGGCGCCCTCCGATCCGGTGGCCTGACCCCGCGCGGATCATCCCGACCGCCGCGCCCCATCGCTGGCAGGTGAGCGTCGGTCCGGCATCCATATCATCCGAGAAAGATGTGAGTCTCGTTCGAGGCCGCCGTGGGAACGCCCGACGGGCCGCCACTCACCTCACCGGGCCGCGCACCTCACTCACGCCGCGTAGGGGCGCTTGTTCCTGGCCTCGGCGAGCGCGACCGCCCACCATGCCAACTGCGCGATCATCTTCTGGGCGGCGCCGTTGCAGCCGTCGGGATCCTTCGGCGTGCCGTCGGGGTGGAACCGGCTCCAGGCGCCGTGGAAGCTGACCGTGTCGCGGACGGTGACGGCGTGCAGCTCGGCGAACACCTGGCGCAGGTGCTCCACCGCGCGCAGCCCGCCCGACTGACCGCCGTAGGAGACGAACCCCACCGGCTTCGCCTGCCATTCGTTGAAATGCCAGTCGATGAAGGTCTTCAGCACAGCCGGGTAGCTGTGGTTGTACTCCGGTGTGATCACGACGAAGGCGTCGGCCGCGGCGAGCTGCCGGGTGACGTCCGCCAGTTCGTCGACCTCCGGGCCGCCGGCGGTGCCCAGGCGCTCCGGCAGCCTGACGTCGTCGAGGTCGATGATGCTCGTGACGACCGCATCGTGGGCGGCGACCTGCTTGGTGAACCACTGGGCGACGACCGGGGCGAAGCGCCCCACCCTGGTGCTTCCGACAATTACCGCCACGTTGACGGGCTGGTCCAGCATGGATGTCTCCTTGTTTCGCAGGCCGGTGAACCCGCTCTTCTCGAACGCCGTTCCGGACGCTAGAAGCTAAAGCCGGGTTGAGGTCAAGGATGTCGCCGGCGAAGTCCTGACGCGGCGCCGTTGACCTCAACAGAGGTTGAGGTTGCACACTCGGCCGGTCGCAACGAACAGGAGATCGTGACCCATGAAGGCAGCCGCGTTCTTCGCCCCCGGCTCACCCGACGTCCTCCAGCTGATCGAGCTGCCCAGGCCCGAACCCGGTCCCGGCGAGATCCGGGTGCGGGTGCGCGCCGCCGGCGTGCAGCCGGCCGACCTCGCCGTCCGCCAGGGCTGGGGGCCTCCCGGCATCGAGGTGAGCTATCCCCAGATCCTCGGCAACGAGTTCGCCGGGACGGTGGACCTTCCCGGCCCCGGCGTCACCGGCCTCTCCCCCGGCGACGAGGTCCTCGGCTACCGCACGCTGGGCTGCTACGCGGAGTACCTGGTGGTCCCGGCCGACCAGGTCGTCGCCCGGCCCCCGTCGCTGCCCGCGCGGATCGCCGGCGGTCTTTCCGGCGCCGGGCAGACCGCCCACACGGCGGTCGAGGAACTCAAGGTCGGCCCGGACGACACCTTCCTCGTCCACGCCGCCGCCGGCGCCGTGGGCACCGTGGCCGTCCAGCTCGCGCGGCTCGACGGCGCCACCGTGATCGGCACCGCCAGCCCCGCCAACCACGACTACCTGCGGTCCCTCGGCGTGATCCCCGTCGCCTACGGGGACGGCCTGGTCGACCGCGTCCGTGCCGTGGCGCCGCACGGGGTCACGGCGAGCCTGGACGCCGCCGGGGCCGACGGCCTGCGGGCCGCCGTCGAGCTCGTCGCGGACCGGCACCGCATCGGCACGATCGTGGCCTTCGACCTCTACCGGGAGCTCGGCGTCCGCTGGCTTGGCAGCCAACGTTCCGCCGCCCGGCTCTCCGACCTGGTCACCCTGTACCGGCAGGGGAAGCTCAGGATCGATCTCCGACAGTCCTACCCCCTCGAGCAGGCCGCCGCGGCCCACCGCGATGTCGGCACCGGCCACGGGCGGGGCAAGGTCGTGCTGACCTGCTGACCCTCTCCTGGCCGACCGCGAACGTTCATCTGTACGTGGTCGTGCCCACCCCGTGACCGCCAGTAGATTCCGGCAGCGGAGAGCAAGGGCACCCTTTCGGGACGTCTCGGCTGAACGGAGAGCGGGCTATGGACCGTCGCACACTCCTGCGTCTCGCGGCCGCCGGAGCAGGCACCGCGGTGTTCTCGGGGGCGATCCGGGAGACGGCGCTCGCGGCTCCGGCCCAGCCCGGCCCGAGCCCGTACGGCGCGCTCGGCGCCGCGGACGCGAACGGGGTGGCCCTGCCCAGCGGATTCACCAGCCGTGTCGTCGCCCGCTCCGGACAGACCGTGGCCGGCACCGCGTACCGGTGGCACGCCGCTCCGGACGGCGGTGCGTGCTTCCCGAACGGCTCCGGCTGGACCTATGTCTCCAACTCGGAGATCCCGCTGGTCGGCGGGGTCTCGGCGCTGCGGTTCAACGCGGACGGCTCGATCGCCTCGGCGGGGTCGATCCTTTCCGGCTCCAGCTCGAACTGCGCGGGCGGCCCGACGCCCTGGGGGACCTGGCTGTCCTGCGAGGAGATCCCGCTCGGGCGCGTCTTCGAGACCTATCCGCAGGGCGGGACGTCCGCGGTCGGCCGCGCGGCGATGGGCCGCTTCAAGCACGAGGCCGCGGCCTGCGACCCCGTCCGCGGGGTCGTCTACCTGACCGAGGACGAGACCGACGGGTGCTTCTACCGGTTCCGCCCGAGGACCTGGGGTGACCTGTCGTCAGGAACCCTGGAGGTACTCACCGGGACGACCGGCGCGACCGGCCCCGTCGGCTGGGCCCGGATCCCCTACACCGACGGCCTGTTCTGGGCGACCCGCAACCAGGTCTCCGCTGCGGCGCACTTCAACGGCGGGGAAGGCTGCTACTACGCAAACGGTGTCTGCTACTTCACCACGAAGGGCGACAACCGGGTCTGGGCCTACGACGCGGCGGCACAGTCCCTGTCGCTCGTCTACGACGCCGCGCAGGCCGGCGCGAACGCACCACTGAGCGGCGTCGACAACATCACCGGATCGGTGACCGGTGATCTGTTCGTCGCCGAGGACGGCGGCAACATGGAGATCGACATCATCACGCCGGGCGGAGTCGTCGCCCCCTTCCTCCGGGTCGACGGGCACAGCGGCTCGGAGATCACCGGCCCGGCGTTCACCCCAGCCGGCGACCGGCTGTACTTCTCCTCCCAGCGCGGTACCTCGAACTCCCTGCTGGCAGGCGTCACCTTCGAGGTCACCGGCCCCTTCCGGCGCTGACCACGGGGCCCGCTGATCGCGGGGACACAGGCGCCGTCGCGTCATGCGGACGAACCGTGCCCGCCGGGCAGCCGGCACAGGTCCTGTTGTTCCGACGCTCGGGAGAGGTAGATGACCTGCAACCGGGTAGCCGTGCGTCATGGACCTCACGACCGTCTCGCTGGTCGGGCTCGTCGCGCTCGCGCTGCTGTTCGACTACACGAACGGCTTCCACGACGCCGCGAACGCGATCTCCACGGTGGTGGCGACCCGGGTACTGCGCCCGCGCTGGGCTGTCGCCTGGGCGGCCTTCTTCAACCTGGTCGCGTTCGCGGTGTTCGGCACGCTGGTCGCGAACACGGTGGCGGCGACGGTGAAGGAGGAGTTCGTCAGCCTGGCGGTGATCTTCGCGGCGCTGCTCGGAGCGATCACCTGGAACTATCTGTCCTGGCATCTGGGCATACCCACGTCGTCGTCGCACGCACTGGTCGGCGGGCTGGTCGGAGCGGGCCTGGCGGCCGCGGGCACCGACGCGATCAAGGCGTCCAGCGTGCAGAAGACCCTGCTGTTCGTGGTCGTCTCCCCGATCGCCGGCCTGCTGGTGGGTATGATCATGATGGCGGTGCTGCGGCTGCTGCTCGCCCGCCGTGACGTCGAACGGACCGAGCGAGGCTTCCGGATCGCGCAGCTGGCATCCTCGGCGGCGGTCTCGCTCGGGCACGGAGGCAACGACGCGCAGAAGACCATGGGCGTGATCGCCGCCCTCCTCGTGACGACCGGGCATCTCGAGGGTGGCGACAAGATCGACATTCCGCTGTGGGTGGTGCTGGCGGCGCACGTCGCGATCGCCGCCGGGACGATGTCCGGCGGCTGGCGGCTGGTCCGCACGATGGGCATGAGCATCACCGAGCTACGCCCGGTGAGCGGGTTCGCCGCGGAGACCTCGGCAGCGGCGGCCATCTTCGCGTCGACGGCCGCGGGCGCCCCGGTCTCGACCACCCACACCGTCGCCGGCGCCATCACCGGGGTGGGTACAGCCAACGGAGCCGCACCGGTGAACTGGACGGTGTTCTCCCGGCTGATCGTCGCCTGGATCGTCACCATCCCGTTCGCTGCCGGCTGCGCGGCGGGCATGTACGCACTCACCCAGATCCCGCTCCAGCCGCTGGCCGCTGGCCTGGTCACCGTCGTGCTGCTGGCCCTGGTCGCAGCGCTGTGGCTGGCCCTGCGCAACGCTCCCCGGGCCGGTGACATCAGCTCCGATCTCGCCGAAGGTCCTGCCGGCCCCGCCGGCGAGGAGCTCGTCCCGATCCGGCCCGGCGCCGGCTCGGTGATCGTCCACGGCGGCCCCGGCCCGTCCGCCCGCAGGGACAACCGGTCCGCGGACAGGGACAACCGGTCCGCGGACAGGGACAACCAGGCGGAGCGCGCGGGGAAGTCGCCCACCGCGGGCCGGGGTTCTCGCGCGGACCCGCGCCCACCTCTGTAGCGGTCGCCCACCGAACCAGTCAGCCGCCTCCCCGGACAGGAGCAGGATGCCGGACAGCACCAGCACCAGCACCAGCACACCCACGCGCCACGAGGCCGATGTCGACACCGCCACCGCCACCGGGCGCGGTGCGGCGACATCCCACACCGTGGTGATCGTCCGACATGCCCTGGCGCTACCGAAGAAGACCTGGACGGGTGAGGACGTTGCCCGCCCGCTCACCGCCCGCGGGATCCGTCAGGCCGCCGCCTTCGCCACCGTCATCACCCGCGATCTCGCGGTCCGGCAGGTGCTGACCAGCCCGACCCTGCGGTGCGAGCAGACCGTCGCGCCGCTGGCGGATGCGCGCGGGCTGCCGCTGCGCCGGAGCGCGATGCTCGGCGTCAACGGTTCCACCGAGGCGCTGCTGGACCTGCTCGCGTCCGACGAGACGGACGGCAGCGTCCTGTGCACGCACGGCGAAAGGATCAACGACCTGTTCCGGGCCTGGCAGGCACGCGGATGGCGGGGCTGGCCAGGGGCCGACGGCCGCACCCGGAAGGGCGACGCGTGGCTGCTGCGGGGACAGCCCGCCCTCGACGCCACGGTCGAGTACCTCGCCACGCCGGACCATCGAGACCTCGGCCCGGTTCGTCACCGCCAGGTCTCCACCGACCCATCGCGGCCTGGGGCGGCTACCCGCGGATCAGCAGGACGATCAGGGCTGTGACCACTCCCAGCGCCACGGCGCCGGTGCCGTGGACGAGGCGGTGCGAGCGCAGGACGGGCAGGAACCGGTCCGCCGCGTAACCACCGGCCCCGATGAGGGCGACGGCGGCACCGGCGACGGCGAGGAACAGCTCGTACTCGACGCCCTCGGGCGCGAAGAACCCACCATCCCACTTCACCGCCGCCGCATTGATCATCGTGCCGATCACCGCGGCGGCGGCCAGCGGAGTGAGGACTCCGAGGATGAGACCGAGCCCGCCGAGGGTCTCACTGAGCCCGGCGATGACAGCCATGCCTCGTCCCGCCGCGCAGACGTCTCGAACGCGCCGGCTCCGGCACTCGGGCCTTCTGGAGACCCGGAGCCCCCTCCTCGGCGGAGCCGCATCCGGCCAGCGACAGCGGCACGGCCCCGCCGGCAACAGCGCGACGAACGTCCGTTCGGCTTACCGACCCGCCGAGGACGAGCGAAGACGGTTGAAGACGGTTACGGCTTGCGGCCGACCCCGCCGAAGATGTGCAGCGGCTGCGGCTCCGACCCGGCGGCCGGGCGCCAGAGCGGTGTCGTGACCACACCCGGCTCGACGAGTTCGAGGCCGTCGAAGAAGGACGCGACCTGCTCGGGGGTACGCAGGTTGTAGGGGTGCCCGTCCGCCTGGGTGATCTCGATGGCCTTGTCCACGTCCTCGCCGTGCGTGCCGTCGTTGAGCGCGAGACAACTGCCCGGCCGCACCGCGTCGATCAGCCGCTTCATGATGCCACTCGCCTCGGCGTTGTCGGCGACGTTCCCCATGATGCCGAACATGACGAGAGCGACCGGCTCGGAGAAGTCCAGGAGCTTGGCAGCCTCCGCGAGGATCCTGTCGGGATCGCGCACGTCGGCGTCGACATAGGCGGTGGCACCACCGCGTGCGCTGGTCAGCAACGCCCGGGCGTGCACCAGCACCAGCGGATCGTTGTCGACGTAGACGATGCGGGATTCCGGGGCGATCCGCTGCGCGACCTCATGGGTGTTGTCGGCGGTCGGCAGGCCGGTGCCAATGTCCAGGAACTGACGGATGCCCATCTCGCCGGCGAGGAAGGTGACGGTCCGGACGAGGAACTCCCGCTGCGCGCGGGCGACCCGCACGATGTCCGGGTAGACCTCGTAGACCTTGTCGCCCAGCTCCCGGTCGGCAGGAAAGTTGTCCTTCCCACCGAGCCAGTAGTTCCAGACCCGAGCGGAGTGCGGAACGCTCGTGTCCACTCGCGACCATGCGCTCCGCGCCGGCCCGTCAGCAACCATGCAGTCCATCATGCACCCCCGGATTCATCCCGCGGTGGGAAGGCCACCGCCCCTCGGTCGGGATACGGCGGGTGTTGTCCGGTGCCCGGCGACCGGTGTTCAGCGCGTATCGCGCGGTCACTCAGCGGTGCACACCGACCGCATTCCAGCGACGTGGAGGCCGGATCCCCAGGAAAAGTAACTGGGCGAAAAAGGGAACGCCCACAAGGAATATCCGGCCCCCGGGTTGATCCTCGATCGCGGCCACAGGCCCGGGGACTTCGTCAGGATCCAGAACTGACCGCAGGCCCACAGGCGGGCAGAGTGCCTGCCGGGCCCCGTCTCGTCAGGCGGGCATGGCCTCGCGGATGACGGCGACAGCCGCCCCGGGATCGGGCACGGTGACGGTTACCGTGCGGCCGGTGCGGAGGGTCAACCGCAGGGTCGGCCCGGAGCGGACTGTGCAGCAGGTACGGCGACCGGTCCACCAGAACCCGTAGACCACATACCAGGAGTGGAGGTCGATCACCTCGGCACGCTCGATCTGGTCGAGACCGTAGGTGCAGCGCGGCCACCCGAGCAGCCCGAACCGGATCGAGACCCCGCCTGGCCCCGCCGTCGTCCTGACACTCGACCCGGTCAGCACGTTCACGAGCACGGCGACGATGACCACGAGAAACGGCACGACCAGGCCGCGCCTGCTTCCGTCCGACGACCAGCCCATGACCAGGAGCGGCACCGCCAGCACGGCGCTGAGGGTGACCAGAGGCCAGTTCGTGGCCCGCCCGGTGTAGATCGAGTACTGCCCCCGACCTGGAAACGCGGATGCCGTCATGGGACACCGTCCTTTCGGTGGGTCACGTCAGGTCCTCGATGAGGCGGATCAGTTCGCTGCGCCCGAGCCCGTACTGGCGGGCTACGGCCACCAGCGCCTGAGCTGCCTCGGTGACCGGGGTCGGCTTCGTGACGGCGGACGCGACCCGCGCACCGCGGCCCCGGCGGAACTCCAGCACGCCCTCGTCCCGCAGCTGCCGGTAGGCGGCGAGGACCGTGTTGCGGTCAACCGACAGGGCCGCCGCCAGCTCGGCCGCCGGCGGAAGCTGCTCCCCGACCGGCAGCTCTCCCGAAGCCACGCCCTGGCGGACACACCTGGCGATCTGGTGCTGCAGCAGCTCTCGCGACGAATGATCGATCTTCCATCTCATGGTGCTAGCATTATTAGCACCATCTGAGATCTGGGTCCACCCAGGACCGTCCGCGGCCAGCCGCTCCCCGCCAGCCGCTACTCCCCGCCGGCGACTCCCCCGTCAGACCGCCGGGTGGCCTGCGGCCGCGGACGCGGCCCGCACCACCCAGGCGCGGTAGTCCTCGGAGGACCAGCCGCGCTGGATGACCAGGAGGCCGTAGACCTGCGGCGAGAACATCGTCCAGATGGTGTCCCGGATGCGTTCGACCGCCCGGAGGTCGTCCCGAACACCGAGTCGCTCGGCGAACGCGGCCGCGATGATCCCCGTCCCGACCAACCGCTGCCGGTCCAGCTCCTCGGCCAGCGCCGCGATCTCGGGGTCGGCGTCCGCCGCGGCACGGACGACCTCGAGCAGCGGATTCACCCGCGCGGCCACCTCGGACCCGGCCGCGGCGAACCGCTCGAGCACCTGATCGGCGGTCGTCGCCTGGTGCACGCGCAGCATCGCCGGCCGCTGGTGCAGCGGCACCTGCTCGTCATCTCCCGCGATCGCGACGTCAACAGCGACCTTCAGCAGGTTGGCCTTGGACGCGAAGTGGGCGAACACCGTCGGCGCCGACACCCTCGCGGCCACCGCCACCTGGGCGATCGAGGTCGACGCATACCCCTGCTCGACGAACAGCCGGGTCGCCGTGGCGATCACCCGAACCCGGTTCTCCCGTGCCTGCGCCTGCCGCCCGGTGGCGTCGTAGCGGCGGCGCGGCTGTCGGCTCGACGTCATTGCCTTACCCTAACCTCTATTGGATATAGCTTGAGTAAGACGAAAGGAGCCAGCGATGAACCTGGCCTACGACGTGTTCGGGGAAGGCCCGACAATCCTTCTGATCCACGGCGGCGCCGAGGACGCCGGCATGCTTGCGCCGCAGGCCGCGGCGCTGGCGGCGAGCGGCTGGCGGGCCGTCGCCTACGACCGGCGCGGCACCGGTTCGAGCACCCGCGACGACTGGCCGGGGAAGGGCGCCGACCAGCACGCCGACGACGCCGCCGACCTGCTGCGCGTACTCGGCGCAGCCCCCGAGCGCCCGGCGACCGTGCTCGGGTTCAGCTCCGGTGGGGTCGTCGCACTGGCGCTGGCGGCTCGCCATCCCGACCTGGTGCACGAAGTGATCGCCTGGGAGCCGGCCACCCTCGGCGTGCTGCCCGGCGGAGCCGAGACCCACGCCGCGATCAACGCCACCGGGGAGCGGTACCTCGCCGATCACCCACAGGACTGGGTCGGCGCGTTCAGAACCACCCTCGTCGTCCTGTCCGGCGGGCAGGCAGACCTCGACGGCCCCGAAGTCGCCCGGATGTCGACGAACGCCGAGGCCGTCGTGCGGGACGACGCGCACCTGATCACCAGGCACGTCTTCGCTCCCGGCGAGCTGCCGGCCGACAAGGCCGTCGTCGCCCTCGGCGCGGGTGTCAACCCGCTGCACCAGCAGATCGCCGAGTGCCTGAACATCCAGCACGGTCTGCCTCTCGTGCAGGTTCCCGACGCCGACGACCACGAGATCTACCTCGCCCGACCGCAGGTGCTCTCAGCCTTCCTCGCCACCCGGGCCGCACAGCGGCGAGACGAGGCGTGATGAGCACCGTCCGGAAGGCAGGGTCCACGAAGACCGGCGCCTACCGGATCGGTCTGCTGTGGGTGGCGGGTGTGGCCCTGGCCGGGATGCAGGCCGGTGGTGCGCTGTTCCCCACCCCGATCTTTCTGGTCATCGACGCGGTCTACGTCGCGGCGGCGGTGTTCGTGACCCGACGGGCGAGAGCCGCCACCGCCCACGACGCGGCCCTGGCCGTCCCTCTGATCGCCTCCGCCGTGTTCGTGTTCGCCCTCGCGTCGCTGACCGGCATCCCCACCGCGGAACATCCAGGCGCGATGCTTGCCAACACCGCCGTCCTGCTCATCGTCGGTGGAGTCCTGCTCGCCACCACGGTCCTGATCACGGCCAGGCTGTGGGACGGGCCCGGCCGAGCGCCCGCCGCACTCGCGCTCACCGCGCTCGGACTCGGCAGTGCGGGCTACCTCGCGAACCTGGTGGCCAGAGCCGCGGTGGTCCTTTCCGGGGCGTCGCCGGCCCAGGTAGCCGTCGAGAAGACCGCCTGGCAGGCGAACGCCTACCTGCGGGGTCTGCCCGGTGATCCGGAGCCGATGGCAGTCATGCTCGTCTGGCTGGATCTGCTGCAGCTGACGTACGTGATGCTGACGCACCTCGCCGTCATCGCGCTGGTGATCGGCCTGCGCCGCGCCACACTGATCTCGGCGCGAGCCGCCGATCGTGTCCTCCTCGGCGGAGCGCTGCTCGTCGGCCTCACGACGACGGCGGCGACCCTCGGCGTCACCGGCGCGTTCGACGTGCCCGTGCTGGGCGCGGCGAGCGAGGCGGGGGCCACCGCGGCCTACATCCTCACGGCGCCGTTCATGACCACCCTGCTGCCCTTTGCCCTCGGCGCCGCGCTGCTCCGCCGGTCCGGCCGCCCGTCCTCTGGCCATGCCACGACCGCGCCCTCGAAGACCTCTGTCAGCACCGAACCGGTCGCGGGCGGCCCGCTTCCTGCCCAGCCCTGACCGGACTGCGCCCCGTCACAGCACCGGCTCTCGGGCTAAAGTTGCCATTCTCCAGCAGACCGCTCACAGGGGATCAGGGACAGATCCGGCTTTCGGGAAGCGTGACAGGACCATCTGATGGCGCCTGTTCGTTGCGTCTTCGGATGGGGAGGACGCGCACCATGGGCACGATCGACGGGGTGAGGGGTAGCTTGCGGTGCGCGACAGGGGCTGGTCGGCCAATGTGGATCTACCCTTTGATGCGCGGGCTGCGGGCGCTGCCCGCGAGGTGCTGCGAGGGTTGCTTCTCGCCTGGGGGCATGATCGGCAGACCGACGACGCCGTGCTGGTGGTGTCGGAGCTGGTGACGAACGCTGTGCAGCACGCCGGTGAACGGGGCCAGCTGCGGCTGGCCCTCCGGGTCACCGGTGAGGTACTGCGGCTGGAACTCGCTGACGGGTCGTCGGTACAGCCGATGGCGCGAGAGATCGTCGATTCCGACGAGCGGGGCCGTGGGATGCACATCGTTGACCAGCTCACCGCCCGGTGGGGCGTCGAGACACACGGCGACGGCAAACGCGTCTGGGTCGAACTCGACTGACTCCACGGCGCCGGTGCGGCGAAGTGGTTGGCCGACGATCTGTGCCTGGCTGTCAGGTTGTCAGGGCGTCTCGGCGGGCGGCGGTGGGTCGGTTGCCGGTTGGCGTAGCTGCTGGTTGAGCCGCTGGGCTTCGGCGAGCTGGTCTTCGAGGATGACGATGCGACAGGCGGCGTCGATCGCGGTGCCCTGATCAACGAGTTCGCGGACGCGGGAGGCGATCCGCAGCTGGTACCGGGAGAAACGGCGGTGGCCGCCCTCGGAGCGCAGCGGCGTGATCAGTCGAGCCTCGCCCAGGGCCCGCAGGAAGGCGGGCGTCGTACCGATCATCTCGGCCGCGCGACCCATGGTGTAAGCGGGGTAGTCATCGTCGTCGAGACTGTGTGTTGGCTTGTGCGTGTTCTCAGGGGTTATCGCGTTTTCAGGGGTCATCGCGCCTCTCATGACACATCGAGGGGCCCTGGCGCCATACGGCACCAGGGCCCCGAGGGTTGAACACCATCTACCTACCGGCCAGAATGCGCCGGATCACGGAACCCGCTCGACCACCCAGAATGGTGGGACTGCGGGGATCGCGTATGCGTGACCGGGGACCACCTTCAATCCGGGGCCTGCGCGGTATCCGAGCGGGCTAGACCATCGCTCGGGCGATCCTGATGGCGTCCACTCCCCTCTCCTCATAGATCACCTGCCGGGTACTGCCGAACTTCCGTCGATGATGCTCGGCGGCCTGCCCTGGCCGCCGCCCTGCTCGCGCCAGTTCGTATCTGCCGCGACCGTGGACTCCCATGGCTACGATAGGAACTCTACCTGCGGTGGCGCCTGGATGTCTACTGCAGCGGAGATAGATTTTGCGCGGCCGAGGAGCCAGGTACCCCGTCCGCCCGACGGGCCGCCGTGGCCCGACGCGGGCGGAACCTGCGGGACGTCGTACACACGACGCGAGCGGGTCGCGCCGAAGGGCTGGTCATCGCGGTTCTCGGCCAGCCGCTGTTCCTGGCAGGTACCGCGAACAGCCAGGCAGGCCGGTCCCCAGATCGCCCTCGCGGGCAGGCAGTCGGTGTCGCACCCGAGCCGGCACACCCAAAGGGCCCTGGTGTCATACCTGCCACCAGGGCCCCGAGGGTTGATCGTCGTTTGGCGAGCTACGTCAGGTTTTCTGCGTCCGCGTGGCCAGCCCCGGCGGGGCAGGTGCGGAGATCGCTATGCGTGACCGGGAACCACCTTCCAATCCGGGGCCTGCGGATGGCCGGGCGAGTCGAAGACCATCGCTCGGGCGATCCTGAGGGGGTCTACTCCTCTCCTCATCGCCTGGTCGGGTACTTGCCCACCTTCTGTGGTGGTGCTCGGCGGCCCGTCCGGCCGCCGTCATCCTCGCGCCAGTTCCTGTCTGCCGCGACCATGGACTCTCTCGGTACACCAGAAACTCTACCCAGGACGGCACCCAGATGTCTACCCCGATGGGAACAGATTTTGCGATGCCCGTGAGGCAACTACTCTGCACTGTCCGATCACGACCGGATTGCCGGTACCGGCCCTCGGGGGAGACGGGTGCGCATGCTCCGCAGCAGGGACACCCACGGCCGTGTTGATCGGGAAGCCGGTGCTGCGAGAGAGGCCGTCGAGAGGGAGACCTCTGACATGAGCGATCGAGACGCAGCGGGGGTCGTGTCACCAGAACCGATGTCCATGGCGAGGGGCCTGTAACTTTCGGCTGCGTGCCGGACCTAAGGGAGGACGGTCGAGGAAGGACTGCTCCCTGTGCCCCCACGCTCCCGCGAACAACCCTTCGAGGCGTTGTTCCGAGCTCACCAGCTGGCAGTCCTGCGGTTCGCGCAACGGCGTCTGTCGGATGACGCTGCCGCGTGGGACGTGGTGTCAGAGACGTTCCTGACGGTGTGGCGGTCGTGGGAAAGCCGGCCGATGGACTCCAGCGAGACCCTGCCGTGGCTGTACGCGATCGCCGGCAACGCGGTACGTAACCGTCACCGTTCGGACGTTCGCGTGCGACGACTCACGGCGCGGCTCTCAGCCACGGGATCCGCCGCCGCCGGGCTGGCACCCGCCACCGATGTCGTGGCGCAGGAGGCGGTTGCCCGGGACCATGCCCGGTGGGCTCTGGACCAGCTCTCGAACCGCGACCGGGAGATCCTCACCCTCGCCGTCTGGGAGGAGCTTGATCTGCCCGGCCTCGCCACCACACTCGGGATCTCCCCGGCCGCGGCGAGAGTGCGTCTGCACCGCGCCCGCCGCCATCTCCAGGACCTCATCGCCGCGCCCCCGCTGGTTCCCGCCCCGTCCTCCACCCCGGGAAGGCGCCCATGACACCGGACGCCGCCGACCTGTCCGGCGAGGACCTGCGCATCGCCCGTGCGCTGCTCGCCGGAACGAACCCGTCGCCCCGGACGGAGGCAACGGAGGAGGAACACCGACAGGCACAGCGGCTGGTCCAGGCCTTCCTTACCCATCCAGGTCAGGTGCTGCCGGATGGCAGGCGCGGCCGATCGCGCCGACCTCGCCGGCGAAGCACGCGAGCACGGGCACTGCTCGCATCGGCGGCCGCAGTCACCGTCATGGCGGTGCTCCTGGTCACTGCCGCCGTGGTCGGTGGTGGAGGAAGCGCCGTCGCCGCGCCTCTGCTACCCGCGCCGCTGCTGACCGCGACCACCGGCGACCACGAGACGGCGGTGGGGATCCTCCTGGACGCGGCACAGCGGCAGCGAGAGATGACCGTGCCCGGGACGGGGCGGGTCCACTTCACACGCCTGCAGTCCTACGGCCTCCAGACCAGCGTCGCCCGGTCCAGGGCGACGACGGTCATCGTCACACGCATCATCCAGATGTGGCGCCGACCGGACGGCTCCCGCCTGACCGAACAGTCCCTCCAGGGCGTGGACCGCGCCGGGCGGGCCGTCGGCGGCCCCACACCACCAGAGGAACCCGGGTACCGGCGCATCGAGGCACCCCCCGCGGAGGCCGGGGTCGAAGTCGCGCTACTTCCCACCGACCCCGACCAGCTCTACGCTCACCTGCTCTCCTCCTACCGGACGAACCAGGGCGCCACCGCCACCCCCACAGACATCACCCGGCTGGCCTACTCCCATCTGAAAGACGGCGGCACCAGCCCGCAGCAGAACGCCGCGCTGTACGAGCTGTTCGCCCGTGACCCCGCCGTCTTCGCCACCGGCCCGGTCACCGACCGGGCGGGACGACCAGCCCGCTCCGTCGGAATCCGGCTGGCCGGCACGGACGGCTCCCGCACAAGCACGGGCTACCTTCTCGTCGCCGACGACGGGACACCGCTGACCGCGGAGACGGTGTTCGCCCCCGACGCCCCTCCCGGCCTGGAACTACCACCTGCGCCCACCGTCGCCGAGTACAGCCAGTTCACCGACGAACGCCGGGTCATCGCCGTAGGCAACCTGCACTGATCCCGCGTCAGGAGACCAGCGGCGGAGCCACGGCGTCCAGCGCCGGGGAGAGGCCGAGCTTCTCCTTGATTCGCTTCTCGATCTCGTTGGCCAGATCCGGATTGTCGCGGAGGAACGACCGCGCGTTCTCCTTGCCCTGACCGAGCTGGTCACCATCGCAGGTGTACCAGGCACCAGACTTGCGGATGATGCCGTGCTCGACGCCCATGTCGATCAGGGAGCCCTCACGGCTGATACCGCCGCCGTAGACGATGTCGAACTCTGCTGTCCGGAACGGCGGGGCCATCTTGTTCTTGACCACCTTGACCCGGGTGCGGTTACCGACCGCCTCGGTTCCGTCCTTCAGCGTCTCGATGCGACGTACATCGAGCCGGACCGAGGCGTAGAACTTCAGCGCCTTTCCACCGGTGGTCGTCTCCGGTGACCCGAACATGACGCCGATCTTCTCGCGGAGCTGGTTGATGAAGATGGCAGTGGTGCCGGAGTTCGCGAGCGCTCCGGTGAGCTTCCGCAGCGCCTGCGACATCAGCCGGGCCTGCAGGCCCACATGGCTGTCGCCCATCTCCCCCTCGATCTCGGCGCGCGGCACGAGGGCCGCGACCGAGTCGACGACGATGATGTCCAGCGCGCCGGAGCGGATCAGCATGTCGGCGATCTCCAGCGCCTGCTCACCCGTGTCAGGCTGGGAAACCAGCAGCGCGTCGGTGTCGACACCGAGTTTCCCCGCGTAATCGGGATCAAGGGCGTGCTCCGCGTCGATGAAGGCGGCGACGCCGCCGGCCGCCTGCGCGTTCGCGACAGCGTGTAGCGCGACGGTGGTCTTTCCGGACGACTCCGGCCCGTAGATCTCGACGACGCGCCCACGAGGAAGACCCCCGATACCGAGCGCGACATCCAGCGCGATGGATCCGGTCGGGATGACCCGGATCGGTGGCCGGATATCGTCGCCCAGCCGCATGACCGAGCCCTTGCCGAACTGCTTGTCGATCTGCGCAAGAGCGTTCTCCAACGCCTTGTCGCGGTCGAGTCCCACCATTGGAGTTACTCCATGCTGACTGAGGTCGGCGGGTCGTGACCACGAGCCGGCACTTGGCCGTGGGACCGACAGTTTTCGGAAGCCGGGTCAGTTCTGTGGGTGGCGGAGGGTCTGTGGCCAACAGTAGACGAACATCCGTTCGAAGATGCTGCGACACGCCGGTACACACCCGTGTTGGGCTGATACCTGGAGGACCCCGCATCGCCCCGCGGCGGCGGGCGCGGCGGTCTCGTCGCCGCCGGCAGGGCCCGAGGCCTGGGCGGCGCGCCGGGCGACCGTGACGTCGAGGGCTTCGCGGTCGTCGACGATCAGCGAGGGGACAGCCGCCCCGGGCGCGGGCTGTGGCCGCCGGTGGCGCCGGTGGCGCCGGGTCAGTCGATGTCGTAGCCATGATGTCCCGGCGGGGCCGACATCGCCGACAGGACTGCGCTCCTGCCCCCTCGGGAAAGCCCGTGGATCACCGGGCAGAACCGCGCGCCGACCGCGGGCTCACCTGAGCATGCCGCGCGACCCAGTTCCTACTCAGTACACGGCAGAACTTGGTGTCGGCGGAGCCCGGGGTGGCCGTGGCCGGAGCATGAACCGGTAGCGCGTCACCTCGTCGGCGCTCGGCCGGCACACCCCCCATCACGCGACGTCTCTCGTTCGGCGAAGGAATCGATGCCCGGACTTCGATGAGAGACATTACCGTGACAGGGCGCGCTGGATCGCTGACGCAGATCCGCGGAATGTACATAACGTACCGCCACCACTACAGCCGAGATACCTGCTGCGCGAACCTCGGCACCCCGCGATCAACATGTTGTCCTCTTGCTGCCATCTTCCTCGCCGGTCCGCCACCAGCATTCAGTCTCCTCCATACTTGCGAGAAGTGCGATAAGTCCAGAAATCCGACCTGGATCATCTGCACTATTCCAGTAGCTATCGGAGAAGAGGACCCCTGTGCCAGACGGCGGGACGAGCGAGCGACGGGCCGCGGTAATTGGCGGTGGTATAGCTGGACCTGCGATTGCCATCGCGCTGAAGAACGTCGGCATCGAGTCGACCGTCTACGAGGCCGAGCCGGCACCCCGCGCCGACGGTGGATTCTTCACTCTTGCTCCGAACGGGCAGCACGTACTGGCCGAGCTGGGCCTTCTGGAAGAGACAACCGCACGCGGAGAGTACTGCAGCGGAATCACCTTCCTTGACCAGAAGGGAGACGAGGGCGGCACGATACCGGACCCGCGGATTCTGATCGAGCGGGCGGCCCTGCACGATCTGCTGCACGTGCACCTCGCCAAGCTGGGTATCCCGGTCGAGTTCGGCAAGGCTGTCACGGCAGTCCGGACGGAAGCAGAAACCGCGGTCGCCGAGTTCGCCGACGGCAGCACCGCGACCGCCGACCTGATGATCGCATGCGACGGCATACACTCCGCCGTCCGCCGCAGCCTGTTCCCCGATTTTCCGGCACCCACCTACATAGGCCTGGTGCACTCCTCGGGATTCTCCACCGGCGGCGGTTTCGAGAAGATAGCACCCGAGGCCCTGTACATCGCAAATGGCCAGTTCACCAGTATGGGCTATCTGCGCAACTCGGACGGCGACGTGCTCTGGTGGGACGTGCGCGCCTGGCCGGGCGAACCACCCCGCGCCGAGGTCGCCGCCATCTCCGACCGGGAGTGGTTGGCCCAGCAGGTCGAACTTCACCAGTCGGACGCACCACTGATGAGTCAGATCCTCGAGGCAACCCGCGGACCTGTGTCCAGGTTCCTGAACTTCAAACTCGACGATCTTCCTCTGTGGCACTCTGGTCGAGTCTGCCTGGCCGGAGACGCGGCGCACGCGATTTCGCCCCATGCGGGCCAGGGGCTGTCGATGGCCCTGGAGGACTCAGTGGCCATAGCCCGCTGTCTCCAGGATTCGCCGGACATCCCGGCCGCGTTCGCGCAGTTCCAGCTGGCCCGCCAGGAGCGAGTCCGCGAAGTAGGCGGCCTTGGCCGCATGAACGACGAAAGAATTCTCAAGGCGAACGGATCCGAGATCACCGGCGGGCAGGGATCGAAGCCGCCGGCAGAGGTGCTCGAGGCCTTCAAGAAGGTCCAGGCACACCGGATCTGATCGGCGGGCGTCGACGGCGTGATCGGTCGCCGGCGAGGGTGCTGTCTCCCAGCAGCAGTGCAGTCCCCCTGCTCCTGCGTCAACCGGCTGCCGCGGGATCAGGGGTGTCGCCGTGGGGCGCGTCAATCAGGCGGGCGGACCTGCGTCGCCGTGGTACGGTCCGGCCAGACCGGTCATGGACGAATGTCGCTGCCCGAGCGATGTCGTCACCGGTCATGGCCGGCCGGCGGTCTTCATCGCCGGGGTTGGGTGGCCATCATGGCGGCAGGCCAGCTGATTCTTTTTCTCGATCGTGCCGATTTCACGCGTTCCGATGAAGGCACCTCCGGAGCGCCGTGCGGATAGCGATGCTCGCGCCGGTCGCGTGGCGAACTCCGCCCCGCCACTACGGCCCCTGGGAGCAGGTCGCCAGCACCATCACGGAGGGCCTCCTCGGGCACGGGGTGGACGTGACGTTGTTCGCGACGCTGGATTCGGTGACGGGTGGCGAGCTCGACGGCGTGTGCCCACACGGCTACGCCGAGGACCCGTCCCTCGACGGTCGGGTGTGGGAGGCACTCCACGTGGCCCACGCGCTGGCGCGCTCCAGCGAGTTCGACCTCGTGCACAACCATCTCGACTGGCTGCCCCTCGCGTTCGCGCCGAGCTTCCAGGCCCCCATGGTCACGACGATCCACGGTTTCTCCGATCCGCGGATCGTCCCGGCCTACGCGCGGGCGGCCTCGACCTATGTGTCGATCTCGGACGCCGATCGCAGCCCCGCGCTGGACTACGCCGCGACCGTTCACCACGGCGTCGACCTGGACGGTCTTCCGTTCTCGGCAGCGGGTGGTGATGATCTGGTCGTGCTCGGCCGGATCCACCCCGACAAGGGCACCGCGGTCGCCGTCGACATCGCCCGCCGGGCGGGGCGGCGCCTGGTGATCTGCGGAATCGTCCAGGACGAACGGTACTTCGCCGAGCAGGTCCTGCCGCACGTCGACGGGGACCGGGTCCGCTACCTCGGCTCGGTGGGACCGACCCGGCGGGCCGAGGTCCTGGGATCAGCCGCGGCGCTGCTGCATCCGATCGCGTTCGACGAGCCGTTCGGGCTGGCCGTCGTCGAGGCCATGGCCTGCGGCACGCCGGTCATCACCTACCCGCGCGGAGCGATGCCGGAGGTGGTCGACGAGGGGGTAACCGGCTTCCTGGTGGACGGGCCGGTGGCCGCGGCGGCCGCGGTGGACCGCGCCGCGACCCTTGACCGCGCCGCCTGCCAGGCCATGGCGCGGGTGAGGTTCTCCACCGCGCGCATGGTCGCCGACTATCTCGCCGTCTACACCGCCGTTCTCACCGGCCCTTCCTCCTGATCTCGCCGTCGCCCCCACGGGCGGGTCACCCGGTGGGAACCATGCGTGTGAGGAGCCGGTCGACGGGCACGCTGGCCATCCCGATCCGGGTGTCGCCGATGCCGTACGGCAGCCACAGCAGACCGTCGTGGATCAGGCTTCCGCAGGAGTAGACGACGTTGGGGACATAGCCCTCGGTCTCCTGCCCAAGCGGGGCGAGCAGCGGTTCGGGCAGCGCCGCGACCACCCTTCCCGGGTCGTCGAGATCAAGCAGGATCGCGCCGATGGTGTACGTCCGCATCGGCCCGACGCCGTGGGTGAGCGTGAGCCAGCCGGCCGCCGTCTCGATCGGGGATCCGCAGTTGCCCACCTGGAGCAGCTCGAAGGCGGCCCGCGGCCCGTGAAGCGGCCGCGCTGGCTCCCAGACCTGCCCATCGCCGGAGGCCGTCAGTCCGGTCGACTCGCCGTCGGAGCGGCAGAGCGCGAGGTGACGGCCACCCACCAGTCGCGGGAACAGCGCCATGCCCTTGTTCCGAGCGGCCGGGCCGGCGAGCGGTGCGGTGGTAAAGACCCGCAGGTCGGGGCTGGTGAGCAGGCGCGGGGAGATGTCCGTGCCGTCGAAGGCGGTGTAGGTGGCCCGGTAGTCCGCGGTCCCGTCCGGTGCGGTGAACCGGACGAATCGCGCGTCCTCCATGCCGTTGCTCTCGCTGCTGACGGTGGGCCACAGCACCCGTTGCGGCAGGGTGCTGTCGGACGGGAACGCGACCCGCCGCAACGATCCGGCGATCGAGCGGATCCCGGCGAGGATCCCGGGCGCCTGGGGGCGTCGGAGGAGGTCGGGGGGCACCTCGGCGAAGGCACGGGAGAGATCGGGATCGGGTTCGCTCCCGGGCCGCCGTGGGTCCAGGCTCTGCAGGACCGCACGGGTGACCTCGTCGTCGAGCCCGTGTTCGGTGAGCACGGCGCGCAGCCGGGCGGCCTCCCACTCGACGGGTACGGCGACGCCGGTGGTGAGGGGTCCGGTCCGCGGCTCCAGGCGCACCGCCGGGCCCGGGCCGATCACCGCGGCGGCGAAGCCGATCGAGGAGAGATGGCCCTCCCCGACGGCGCGCAGGCTCAACGCCAGGCGCAGTGCACCGGACGGCAGCCCGGCCTGGTCGGGGTGCTTCACCGCCGAGGGGTTGGTGACGGCCGCGCCCTCCACCGCGTACTCGGCGGTGAAGCACGCGCCGAGCAGCAGACTGCGCGCCGGGGAGAGCTCCGCGGGTATCGGCACCCGCGGCACCACCACCGCGGCGTGCCGCGCGAGGATGCCCCGGTAGTCCTGGTGGCGCGGTTCGAACCGGTCGAGGAGGCCAGCGACCAGGCTGTCGACCTCCCGCTCGGGCAGGGCGAGGGCACGGGCCACGATGCCGGCGGCCCGGGAGTGTGGCTGGCTGCCCTCCTCACCGGGGAGGAAGAGCTTCGCGATAACCCGGTCGCTGCTCGGGGCGAGCCCCAGCGGATGCCGCGTGACCAGGTCGTTCTGGGCCGATCCGGCCGCTGCGGCCCGGGTGTTCCTGGTCAAGGCATCAGTGCCAGGAGGCGGCGGGCGTGCTGGCTCGTGGAGAGCAGCGCAAGCGTCGATTCGGCGCCCTGGTTGAGGTTACGGCCGCCGGCCTCGAGCCCGTCGTAACAGCCGCCGGTGTCGGGGTTGAGTAACGCCGTCGAACTGTCGTTGTCCCCGAGGAACCACCCGTGGGCGCGGCCGAGGCCGGCCAGCCATCTTTTCCGCCCGGTCGCCGCGTGGGCGCGGGCGCAGGCGTCCGCGATCGCCGCGGCCTCGATGGGCTGCTGGTCGAAACCGGGCCCGGGATCTCCCCCCCGCCGGCGACCGCCGACCGGGGTCGGTGACAGGTTCCCGTCCCGGGTCTCCACCTGGAGCAGCCACGCCAACAGCCGCAGACCGTCCGCGAGCACCGCCTTGTCGGGCAGACACATGCCGGCGAGGATCAGCGCCTCCGGGACGGCCCCGTTGGCGTAGCGCAGGGTGGGCTCCGGCCACGGCCAGCCCGGGTCGGCACCGACCGGTCCGATCACCTCGACGGCGGCGGTGAGCAGCGCGTGCGCCGGCTCGTCATCCGGATGGGCGAGCAGCACCTCGCCGGCACCGAGCGCCGCGAACGTCATGGCCCGCGGCCAGGGCGAGCGGCCCCCCGCGCTGGCGAGGAAGCCAGCCCGCGCCGAGGCCCGCAACCGCCGCGTCGGCGCGGACGCGGCCGCGGTACCCAGCCCCCACAGCGCCCGGCCCCAGCAGTCACCGAGGCCGGGATCATCCCGCCACCGCCCGTCGCTGTCCCGCCGGTTGCGGACGGCGCCGTCCACCCCCTGCGCGGCCAGCACGAAGGTGAGGTAGCGCTCCAGCAGTCTCACCAGGTCCACCCCGGGCGACGGCTCGCGGGCAAGGACGACCAGCCCGCGCGCGACGTCGTCCACGCAGTAGCCGTGCTCCCGGCGTGGCACCGAACCGAGGGCGTGCTCGAACAGTCCGATGTCGTCGGTGAGCCGGAACAGGTGGTCGAACGAGACCGCGGAGCTCACCGGGCCACCGGCATCGGCGCGGGCACGGGCGCGGGCGCGGGCACGGGCACCGTCGACGGCCGGCTCCCGGTGCGGGCGACCAGTCCGGCGGCCAGCTGCCGGTAGCGGCCGGCGACCGCCGGCCACAGCAGGTCGGGTGCCTGGACGGCCGCGGCACTGGCCAGGCCGGCGCTCACCGCCTTGTCGGTCGTTATGCGACGCACCGCGGCGGCGATGGCGGCCGGGTCCCGGTGCGGCACGAGCAGTCCGCTGCCGTCGCCGAGCAGCTCGACCGCATGCGGAAACCGGGTCGCGACGATCGGCCGCAGCGCGGCGACCGCCTCGATGAGGACGCCGGAGGTCACCTGGTCCACCGAGTCGTACGGCAGCAGGACGACATCGGCCCGCCGCACGAGCTCCGCGAGGGACACCGGGTCCAGGTAGCGGTCGTCGAAACTCACCGAGTCGGTCAGGCCCAGGTCACGGATCTGGGTGACCAGCCCCTCCCGGTAGGCCTCGCCCTCCCGGGCAAGGACCTTCGGATGGGTCTGACCCGCGATGACGTAGTGCGGTGCGGGATCGAGGTCGGCGAGGTCCGCCATCGCGGCGATGCCCCACTCGATGCCCTTCCCGGGCCCGATCAGGCCCCAGGTGAGGATGGTCGGCCCGCCGCTGTGCCCCGCCGGCGCCCGGCGGTTGTCCGCCGCGCCGTGCGGGATGACCACCACCCGTCGTGGATGGACCTGGAAACCCTCGACGAGCCGGACCCTCGCGGTCTCGGTCATCACGACCACCGCGTCCGCCGACGCGACCACGGACTCCAGGACCTGCCGCTGGTGCGGCGTCGGTTCCACCAGGACGGTGTGCAGGACGACGATCACCGGAACGTCGAGAGCCTCGAGCACCGCGAGCACCTCGTCGCCGTCCGGTCCTCCGTACACGCCGTACTCGTGCTGCACCACGACGACGTCAAAGCCGTTCAGGAGCTGTGCCGCCGCCCGCGGACCGCCCGGCGTGCCGGCGACGAGATCCCCGACCAGAACCGGCTGGCCCGTCGGCCCGGATCGACCCGGTGGGCGCGCCAGCGGTGCGGCCGGCCCGGCCGGCCCGGCTGTGGCACCGGCTCGGTCGGTGGCGTCCAGGAGACGCACCACCCCACTGCACGCACCGGGCACCGGGCTGTTCAGCTCATCGAGCAGGGCGGCAGTGAAGGTCGCGAGACCGCACTGGGTGGGCGGATACGTGCTGAGAAAGCCATAACGCAGGGGCACGAGCTGATTCCTCCCAGGCTTGAGCCGTGTGGAGGAGTGCCGGCCGCCAGCGGGGCCCACAACGAACACGATGATCGGGTTATGACCCGGGCACCCGTCGCGCCGGAGGTTGACACTCAACCTTGTCGAGTGTTAGCCCACTTATAGTCTTCGGGAATATCGAAAGCAAACCGGGGGACCATCCGGCACCGCTCGCTGCCGGGTCCGGGCAATTTTGGCGGCCCGCTGCCCGCCACCCGCCACCCTGGCCGGGGCCTTTCACCCGATCGGCGTGCCACAGCGTGTGCGCGGCCGCCCGTGGTCGCCGCCGGGCCCCGCCAGTCAAGGAGACCAGTGATGACCACACCCTCGGCGCCCTACTCCCGCACCCTCGACCCCGCAGAGATCCATGAGGCCCTGCTCCCGGACGGACACTGGCACCTCCTGCGCGAACCCCGGTTCGAGAACGTCGAGATCGGCGAGCAGGTGATCCCGTGCCTGCGGGCACTCCTCGAGAACAGGGCCGGAGAGATGCTTGTCCCGATCGACCAGATCCGCGGGTGGATGGTCCAGAGGCCCGACCCGCGATGAGCGACGCTCGGGCGACGGAGACCCAGGACGCGCCGCGTGCCACCATCGAGGAGATACCCGCCATGACTGACACCCGGTGGGCTACCGCCCCCACGACAGCGCTGTGGTTGTCCTGTGCGACTCCGAACAGGCCGCACGCAGGCACGCCGTGGACGGCGCGACAGCGGTCGTCCACCGAGGCGGGCGATGGGTCGGGCTCCCCGCCGAGCCACCTGGGCCCCCCGACCATGACTGACGAGCGCGCGGCGAGGCACCTGCCGGGCCGGAGCAGCACCACCAGCGTCAGGCGGACGAGGTTCTTTGTCGGCTTTTGGCCCGCCTACGCTTCGCGCTGTACATGCCCGTATCAGCCTGATGGAGTAACTGTCCCGCGGAGGTGGATGGCTGCCGCCCGTCGGCGATCGCCAGACCGATACTGATCTGGATCTGCTGAGGGTGACCACCGAGGGTGACGGGCCGGTGCATGCCGACCGCGATACGTTGCGCGCACTGTTCTCCGACAACATGGGGATTGTCGTCGGTACTGGTGCCGGCGAGGAGAACGGCGAACTCGTCGCCGCCGACGCGGGCGGCGAGGTCGTCGTGACGTATCGCGGTGCGGAGGCGGGCCGCGACCGTACGGAGGAGCTCGTCGCCAGCGGAATGACCATACGTGTCATTCACGGTCTTGAAGTGATCGATATCGCAGAACAGCACGACCACGGGCGTTCGGTGTTGGCTGTGCGCGGTCACCGCCTTCTCGAGCTCACGGGTGAACAGGACGCGGTTGGCCAGGCCGGTCAGCCCGTCGTGATAGGCCTGGTACTCAAGCCGCTGGTGCGCACGCTGCACATCGCTGACCAGGCGGCGGTTCTCCGCGATGATGATTATCTGGCGGAGGCTGACCAGCGCGACGAGGCAGATCGCGAGGTAGAGGGGCAGCCCGCGCAACGCACCGTCGCGCAGGGCACTCGCCAGGACGAGCGCCGCGGCGACGCCGAGCGGCAGATAGGGCAGATAGGCGTGCAGCCAGTTGCGCACCTCCCGCCCCGACCAGAGGGATCGCCTGGTTGCGGTGCGGAGGGCAGGAGGCACGCCTGAACGACTGCCCCGCTCAGGCGCGATCATGGCGAGGGCAACCAGCAACGGGGCCAGGGCCGCTCCGAGCCATGTTGGTCCGCTGCCCTCCACTCCGGCCGGATCAAGCAGGCTGAGCTGGACCAGCACCGTTTCTGACGCGGCGAGCACGACGAGGCCGGCGCCGAGCAGGGCGACCGCACGGCCGTTTCTGGGCTGACGAAAGGTCGCCACCAGCACCAGAACCACCACCAGCAGCGCCGAGGTGAGCGTGAAGCTGACTGCGATGACAAACGACGTCCCGCTGATCCCGCTGTGGGTGATGTCCCGCAGCGCGGCGAACCATGCGATCATGAGCATCGACAGGACGATCATCAGGCTGTCCAGAGCGATGACCGCGTGGGAGTACCGCAGCCACCAGCCGCCGGGCGGAGGTGGAGGCGCTCGCGTCGGCACGTCGTCGGCGCGGGCGGGCACACAGATCAGGCCCGCGATCGTGAGCAGCGGAGCGATCAGAAACAGGCTCTCGCCTGCCGTCAGCTGAAGTTGCAGTGGATTGCCGGACGAGTACTGCCGTGTCCATTCGAAAGCACCGGGCAGCGTGGAGAGCGGGCCGGCAGCGACCAGTAATCGCCACCTGCGGTCGACGCCACGGGTGCGCGCGATCCCGATGACCGCGAACACGGTCGATGCCACGCCGCAGACGAACAGAGTCGTTGCCTGGACGACCAGCCGCGGCTGCCCGGAGAGAACCAGCCGGCCCGCCGCCGCCAGGACGAACAGCGCTGTCAACAGCGCCAACAGGATGCCGAAGGTCCGCTCGGTGACGGGCCAGACCCGCACACCGCGCGCACTGCCCGCCGGAGGCTTCCTGCCCATCTGCCTCTCGATGCCGCCGTCTGTCAAGGGCCGGCCTCCTTCGGTCATGTACGCCCACGATGCCTGCTCCGCAGATGGCGCGCATGCCCGACGATCACGCTGCGCGACCGAAGTCGAGCACCGCCCCTCTCCCTGGTGCTGCCCACGCCTCATCCACAGGCGTTCCGGCCCACGGAGCCGACGTCCGCACCCACAATGCTGCTGTGACCGCCCCGGGCCCGCCTGTCGGCCTACCAACCGAGCTGGCCGCTGCGCTCGACGCTACCGCCGATGCCCGCGAGCAATGGGGCCTGCAACCAGAGGAGACACGCCAGCTATACGCGAGGTGGGTCGCGAAGGCTGCCGCCCACCGCACCCGTCAGAAAAGGGCGGAGCGGACGGCGAACTACGCGGCGACGGGTGCCCTGCACCGATCGGTGCAGCGACAGCGAGACCGTGGCATCACCCAGGAAATGATCAGTGCGCTCCGGTTCTCGCTCGTTATCAGCCCCATCATCGGTGTCGCGACACTGCTGGTCGACGGCCACATCAACTGGCCCATCGCGATCATGACGGGCCTTGCAGGCCCGGGTACGGCGGTCCGGGAGGCGTGGCGCCATCCTCGTGCGCCGGTCGCATCCACCATGACGGGCGACGGCACCGGCCGAGACACTGCTCAGGACCCGCATACCCGTCGTTGTCGCGGGCCTGCGCGCGAGAGAGCAGGCAGCGGTAGGCACCGCCAGGCAAACGCGGACAAGAACGAGGATGCCGGCAGCAGGTGAGCTCCAGCCGTGCCTGGTCACACAGGAGGCCCGCCCGAACGGACGACGACCCCACCGCGGCCGCGGCCTTCCCTCACCACGGCCCGACCACCCCGTCGCCGACCTGGACAGGGGAACGGATCAAGCGCCAGTCCGTCCTCGGCGGCCTGATCAACGAATACGAACGAGCCGCCTAAAAACCCCAGGCCACCACCGGTGGCCGAGTTCTGACACCCCACAGGGTCCTGCCTTCCGTGAGGCGTCGTTGCGGGGGAGCGCGGGCCCATGATCGCAACGGCGCCCGGCCGATTTATCAGTCCTCGTCGTCGCTGATGTCGTGCTGAGCCAGATGTACCTGTATCGCCCGTTCAAGGGCGTCGGTGTCGAGGCAGGCCCTCGTTCCCTCGGGCGAGACGACGGCTGCGAGGTGAACAGGCCAGGGGCAGACGGGGCAGACCACCACAACCCTTGCCATGACCGGAGCGGTCACCAGGCGAGGGCCATCCAGGGGTTGCTGCCACCACACCCTCTGGTGCTACCCCGCTGGCAGGCGGTATCCCGGTTCCTGGCGTCTTCGTGCCGATCCGATCCTGCGAGCCAGCCCGGCAGGAGTCCGTCCACAGGTCAGCCCTTCCTCGCCGAGGCTGCGGAACGTCCGCAGCATGCCAACACCGGAAACCCGAAGAAACCGCGGTTCGCTCTGCTCTTGCCCGGCAACTGCCAGTCAACAACACCACCCGTGCGGCCGGCCCGCCGACCGAGCTCCACCCAGGCGCTCAGGAACGACAACCGGACCGCGGCACGCTTCCAGTTCCCCCCTCGCGGGTCCCGCTGTCTGCCGTTGTGTTGCCTGCCGTTGCGTTGCCTGCCGTTGCGTTGCCTGCCGTTGCGTTGCCTGCCGTTGCGTTGACAGACCCGAGCCCCAGCGCGACGACCAGCTCCTCGACCACCCCGTCCGGGAGCGTCGACCTGCCCGGACCCGCCAGCCCCTTCGCGGTTCCCTCCGCCGGATCCTCGCCTACCACCGACATGTCCGGTCTCCTTCCTCCACCGCGGATGCTCCGCCGCATGCCATCGCAACACCCCAGGCATCCGCTGACTCACACAGAGCATCTGACGGGTTGAGCATGCTGCTACCCAGGCCGAAACCGGGACTGCGAAGCTCGACACGCAGGTCTTCGCGCGAGCAGGCCTTCACTTGGCCTCGTCAGCAGCCCCAGGACGCCGGCTACCGCCACCGCGGCTACCGGTACCGGCGAGATGAGCGCTCCGCGCAGCCGGTCCCCCGCCCCGGGCGGACGCGGAATCCTTTGATCAGCGCCTTCAGGGAGTGCGCGGTGGGTCGGCCCGTTCGTTGTCGAGCCGGCCGGCGTGGTCCCGTCCCATGACCTCGTTCGCGAAACTGGCGTTCGTGGAAAGGCGCTCGTCGGGTGCGCTGGCAGCGTCCTCGGTCGCGAGCAGGCCCGGCTGCTCACCGAATCGCAGCGCCGACACCGGATCGCTGGTGTTCACCGCGGCCACGGCCAGCTCCTCCGGCGAGACCGCGGTCGGGTTCACTCCCACCGCCCTGGCGGGCGCGTCGCCGGGGTCAGCGGGGGCACCCGGAGCCGGGGCCTTCGCTCCCGCGAGGAACGATTCGCCGTCTGACGCCCGCCCAGGTCCACGCCGGTCAGCGAGGCGCCTGCCGGCGAACCCCACCCCGGCCCCGACGCTGAGCAGAAGCGCCGACCGGCGGACGCGGCCCTTCCGACGACCCGGGTCAGGCCTGTGCCGGATCTGCGTCTTCATCGAAATCTCCTTGTCACTCCTTCGGTCTGTTCGGAGACCGCGGAGGCAAACCCCGACCGGGGCCTGGACGGACAGAGACCCACACCGCGGAGCGCCCAGTCCGGGAGGCAGGGGGGCGACGTCATGTGCGGCACCACTGCCGGAACCGGGCATCCTGCGCGGAAGGTCCGCGCACAAGTTCGGTCAGCTCAAGCGTCACCTGGGTTGTTCGCGTCGCGTATCCGAATCTGGGCGACAGGCAGCCGGGTGGCTCCGCCCAGTCCGCGTACAGCTCGCGCATCGCCGGATCGGTCAGGAACGACGAACGGATGATTCGGAGGCTTCCTCCCAGTCCCGGGCGAGCAGGTTGCGGGCCTCGTCGAGCACCTCATCCACCGGCACTTCGGCGACGAAGGAGGGGTCGTGAGGACAGCGCCCCCGGGTCTGGCTCGCGCCGCAGTCCGGGCAGGTGGTCTGGAAGGACGTCGCGACACGATGCCGGGCCCGTACCAGCGGAGCAGCGTTCACCACGTTCCCGCACCAGAAGATCCCCACGGTCGGCGTGCCGACAGCCGCGGCGAGGTGCCGTGGCCCGGAGTCGTTCCCGATCATCAGGTCGACTTCGGAGAGGAGGCCGACCAGGCCTGGCAGTGAGAGCCGTCCAGTCAGGTCCCATGGCTGTGAGCGGGCATGGGCGAGCAGCCGCGTGGCCAGGATGCTGTCCTCTCGACCACCGACGACCAGCACGCGCGCCCCCTCGCAGGCCAGCTCGTCGGCGGACGGCGGCGAAACGCTCCACCGGCCACCGCCGCCGCGGATCGCCGGCCCCCGGATGCAGCACTACCAGCGGGCGAGCGTCGCGAGACCCGGTCACCTCATCAGCCGCTTCGCGGTGGTCGGAGGGCAGGACCGACAACGACGGCAGGAGATCGACCGGACCGGCACCGACAAGCCCGACGATCTCCAGGCCGCGCAGCGTCTCATGCTGCAGATGGCGAAAGGGGAGGTACCGGTCCAGCCGGGGCGCGCCGATGTCCCGCCCGCCCACCGTGAACCTTGCGCCCAGGCTGTCCAGCAGGGGCGTCGAACAGGCCCCGCCTCCGTGCAGCTGCACCGCGAGGTCGTAGCCGGCGGCCCGGTGCCGCTGAACGAAGGCCCTGCGCTGCCCGTGTCGCAGCCTCCGGAAAACTGACCCCCTGGGGGGCCGCGAAAGTTGACCCCCTGCTGAGGTAGGAGGGGTGCTGAAGGTGGAGGACTGGGCGGAGATCCGCCGGTTGCATCGGGCTGAGGGTGTAC